>JALUUN010000338.1 GCA_027021325.1 Planctomycetota bacterium | reverse complement strand
CGGGCCGGGGCCGCTGCCGGTGCTCGGGGCGCACAGGAAACCGGCCCGGAGCGCGAACGCCCCGGGCCGGGAACCCAAGAACCGAGACTCCGCCGTCAGTAGGACTCCAGAGCGCGCAGCAAGGGGCTCTGCAGCCGGCTGTCGGCGCCCGCCAGAAGGACGCCGGGGCCCTCGCCCCGGTGGAGGTCGCCGAGGTAACCGAGGGCGAGTAGGGCCTGGGGCCGGTGGCCGGCGGGGAGGCGGAGTTCGCCGCCGTCGGTCAGGCGCGCCAGGATCGTGCGGAAGGCCTCCTCGGAGCGGTGGAAGGTCAGAGCCTCGGCGGCGGCGCGGCGCACGGAGGGGTCGGGATCGTCGAGGACGAAGCGGACGAGCTCGCGGGTGGCCGGCGTCCGGGCCAGGAGCCCGAGCCCGCGCACCAGACCGCGGCGGGCGTCCCTCTGGAGATCGCCGCGGCCGGCCTCCTCGAGGAGGAAGGGAAGGGAGTCCGGACCGTCCAGATAGCCGATGGCCAGGTCGGCGTAGCCCCGGAGGTCGGCATACACTCCCTCTCGGCGGGCGACGCGCTGCAGCCAGGCGACGGCACGGGCATCCCCGAAGAACCCGAGCGCCAGGGCGTGGGCGCCGCGCAGCTGCTCCTCGTCGCGGCGCAGGCGGCCTTCGCGACGGGCCGCCCCCGTGGCATAGAGGAACTCGTCGCGGACCTGCTCGATGCCCCCGCTCCAACGCGCCAGGCCCGTGGCCAGGGCCCAGGCGGCTCGAAGCTGGCGTTCGCGGCGCGTGATCTCCTCCAGGGAGGCAAGGACATCCCCTGCTCCGGCCGTGCCGAGGGTACCGATGGCGAGGAGGGCGTACTCCCGGGTCTGGAAGTCCGCGCTGCTGCGGACCGTCTCGGCCAGAAACTCCAGGTCCGAGGCGTCACCACCGCGGGCCAGGGCCAGGGCGGCAGCCCGGCTCTCGTTGGCGTCGGCGGCCGCGAGCGCCCGGCGCAGGATCGGCTTCGCCTCGGGCGCGCGGGTCGCCCCCAGGGCACCCAGGAGCAGGGAGCGCACGCGGCTCGCCGCTGCTCCCTCCGCCGGCCGCAAGCGCTGCCAGCCGCGCAGGAGTGTCGAAGTGAAGGCAGGGTTCTCCAGGCTGGCCGCGGCCAGGAGAGCGCCCTGGACGGCGATCTCCTCCTCGCCGACGATCTGCTCGGGGGCGAGGGCCCGGTTCAGGTAGAGACGGAGGAGTTCGACGGCTTCGCTGCGGCCGGAGAGGGCGAGGCCCAGGGCGGCGAAGGCCCGGGCCTCGGCGGGGCCGCGGCCGAGGAAGCGGTCGCCGAGCTCCACGAGGGCGCGGCCGTCGCCGCTCATGCCCAAGGCCAGGAAGGCGGCCTGGCGGACGGCGGGATCGGGATCCTCCAGGGCCTGGAGGAGGTCGCCGGCCGTGCCGGGGGCGGCGATCCGGCCCAGGGCGCGGACGGCGGCCTCGCGCACCGCCGCATCCCCGTCCCGGAGGGCCAGGACCAGGAGCGGCACGCCCTCTTCCAGGACGGTCTGCCGGTGCAGGGCGCCGCCGGCGTGGCCGTAGCGCCCCTGGGGGGTCACCGCCAGCGGCGGCGATTCCGCCGGCCCGCGCAGGAGGCGGTCGCGCCAGCTCTCGAACCAGAACTCCCAGCGGTCCCAGGCGTCGGCCAGGGCCTGGGGGTTGAGGCCGGCGCGGAGGGCCCGCTCCTGGTCCTCGAGGACCTCGTCGGAGGGGCCGCGGTAGGCGCCGGGCACGCGGGAGGGTTCCTGCGGCTGGACGGCGCCGAGGCAGAGAAGGGCCAGGGCGATGAGCATGGGCGGAGAGCCGGTCCGGGCGGGGACCGGGATACGGCCCCTTAGCGGCCGCCCGCGGCCGCGCATGAGCCCTCTCCGGCCGCCCTGCCGGCGCTCCAGGCCCTCTCTGCCTTTCCCGCGAACGGCCCTTCGGCCGCCTTCCCGGACTCCCCCCGGCCGCGGGCCGCGCCTCCGGCGGCCGTCTCAGTCCCGCTCGTCCAGGGAGCCCAGGACCAGGCGCATGTCGTCGGCGCTCACGCCCCCCACCACGTAGACCATGCGGTCGTGGTAGCGGGTCTCGAAGATGCGCACGCCGCCGGAGAAGGAATGGCGGACCACGCTCGTCGTATCGGTGCCGAAGGGATCGAGGCTGTTCCGGGCGTCGTGCTGGACCACGAAGAGCGGCAGGAGGCCGTCGTGGGCGTACTCGACGT
>JALUUN010000337.1 GCA_027021325.1 Planctomycetota bacterium | reverse complement strand
CAGGAGTGTGTCCGGGGCCAGGACCGGCGGATCCGGCCGCAGGACCTCGCGCACCGGGATGCGCCGCAGGACGTTGACGTCCTGGCCCTCGCGGATACGGATCCCGCGGCGCACGAGCTTGATCGTGTAGATGGACTCCGGATGGAAGCGGCTCGAGACCAGGGTCGAGATCGTGCAGGCCATCATCAGAGGCAGGATGATGCGGTAGTCGGTCGTCAGCTCGAAGATGATGATGATGGCGGTGATCGGCGCGTGGGTCGTGGCGGCCACCACCGCCCCCATGCCGACCAGGGCGTAGGCTCCAGGGGGAGCGGGCATCCCCGGGAAGAGCTGCTGCAGGACCGTGCCCAGGGCGGCGCCGAGCACGGCGCCCAGGAACAGGGAGGGGGCGAAGATGCCCCCCGATCCGCCCGAGGCCAGGGTGACGCATACCGCCGCCAGTTTGGCCAGGAGCAGGACGACCAGGAAGGAGGCCGCCGGCGAGGCGGTCAGGGCGTCGTTCATCGCCGCGTAGCCCACCCCCAGGACGCCCGGGAAGACGAGGGCCAGGGCGCCGACCAGGAGGCCGCCCAGGGGGGCCGTGACCCAGACCGGGGCGCGGCTGCGCTCGACCACCTCCTCGCTGGCCTCCAGGGTCTTGATGAACAGGATGGCCACGCCCGCGGCCAGGAAGCCGAGGGCGATGTAGGCCAGGAGCTCCCACGGCGACTCGAGGGCGTAGCGCGGGATGGTGAAGGCCGGAAGCTCGCCGAGGTACTGCCGGGCGACGACCGTGGCCGTCACCGAGGCGATGACGATGGGGGAGAACTGGGGGACGCCGAAGTCGCCGAGGAGGATCTCGACCGCGAAGAGCGCTCCGGCCACCGGCGCGTTGAAGGTGGCGGCGATCCCGGCGGCGGCGCCGCAGCCGACCAGGGTGCGCATGCGCCGCGCGCCGAGGCGCAGGACCTGGCCGACGGTCGAGGCCAGGGCCGAGCCGATCTGCACCATGGGGCCTTCGCGGCCGACCGAGCCGCCGGTGCCGATGCAGATCGCCGAGGCCAGGGACTTCGCGAGGGCGACGCGGGGGCGGATGCGGCCGTTGCGGCGGGCGATGGCCTCCATGACCTCGGGGACGCCGTGGCCGCGGGCCTCGCGGGACCAGAAGTGGACGATCAGGCCGACGAGGAGGCCGCCGGCGGCAGGGGCCAGAAGGATGTGCCAGAAGGGCAGGGCGCGGATCGGCGCCAGGGACTTCTCGTCCGCCCCCCAGACCCCGAGCTGGATCTCGTGCAGGAGATACCGGAAACCGACCGCTCCATAACCTCCCAGAACGCCGATCAGGGCGGCGACCAGGACCATGTAGACTTGGCTGCTCCGCTTCAGGTGCTCGTTGAAGCGGTTCAGGGCTGCGGTCAGGCGGTGCAGGGGGGGAGCGGCCATGGAGAGGGGCAGAATCTAGCCTGTGGGGGATCTCCTTCCAGGGCTGGAGCGGGATTCGGATGCCCCGGCGCGTGGGGGCTCCGGGAACGGCCGGCGGCTGGGAGGACCCCCGTTCTGAACGTTGCTTCCGCCGCGGTGAAGACCGTCCAGGCCGAAGCCGCCTCGGGGAGTGCTCTCGCCAGGATCCGCGGCCCCGGCTGCGGCGGCGACAGCGATCCCGGCATCACCGCCTGCTCGGCCTCCTCGTGCGGCGACGCGGATGGCGGGGGCATCGAGGACGTCTTCGTCTCCAGCGGCGACGGGCTCTGCGATTCCTCGGAGCCCGTGTTCCCCCTCGATCCCCTGGAGGACGGGGCGACCTTCCCCTTCCTCGGGGAGGCGGATGCCGTGGACCGCCGAGAAGGGATCCCCCTGGAGAGGATCTCGATGGGGGTGGTGGCCCTGGGAGTCCCTCTTCTGGAAGACCCGAACTTCAGCAGCGGGAATCCGCGTGGAGCCTCATCCGGGTGCTTCCCTGACCGGCCCTCAGGCGCCCGGGGGACCGGGGCGCTCGACGCGCAGTCCCGGGTCCGCCAGAGCGCGCAGGAGGTCCGCGAGCCGGGCGGCGCCGAGGTCCGGGTCCAGGCGGAGGTCCGCCCCTCCTGGACCCGGCGGCTCCAGCCTCGCGAGGGTGACCTGAAGGGCGCAGTCCCAGGATCCGGCCTGCGCGGAGAGCCAGGCCCGGACGGACTCCTCCGCGGGTTCCCAGAGCAGGAGTACCGGCCGCTCCGGAGGCTCGGTCTGGAGCCAGGCCCCGAGCTCGGCGAGGAGAGCGGCGGTCGCCGCCGCGCTGCCCGTGGCCTCGCGCGCCACCCGGAGCAACAGGGGCGCCTCCTCGGGCCGGCGGCCGGGGATGCGGCCGAGGACGGCGTGTTCGGAAGTCCATTCGGCCTGCTGGTCCAGGTCCAGGCGCAGGGAGAAGGCGCCGCCGCCCGCGGCCCGTAGCTCCAGGAGCATGCGCTCGAAGGCCTCCCGGCGCAGGACGCCTCGCAGCGGCCGGGGCAGACGCTGCGGGTCCTGGAGAAGAAGGCGTTCCTCCCCGAGCCAGGTTCCCGCCGCCTCCCAGAGGATCTCGTCCACCCCGGCTGTGGCGGGCACGAGGAACACGGCTCGGGCTCCCCGGGATTCCAGGGCCGGGCACCAGCTTGCCGCCTCCGTGTCTTCGCGAACCTCCAGGAACACGGCCCGGCCCGTCAGGTCGGGGTCTGGAGCGCCGTCTTCGGGAGGAGAGGCGGTGACGGCCCGGACGATCACCGCTTCCGCCTCCAGGAGGGCGTGCTCGTCGGGCTCCCAGGAGGCCGCCTGGAAATCCCGGCCCGGCAGGAGAGCCAGACAGCGGTCGCGGAACTCCAGGCGCAAGGGGCCCGACGAGGAGCGGACCTGGACCAGGGGCACGTGGAGGAGCCAGCCCTGCTCGCCCGCCGGCTCCAGCCCCTGCCGCGCCCAGGCCTCGGGGAGCCAGGTGAGGAGGGCCTTCGGATCCTCCGGCGGCGGGGGGAGAGGGTCCGGCGCCCTGCTTGAGGGCTCCTCCGCCGGTTCCGGGCTGCCTTCGTCCTCCGGCGGAGGCAGGGCCGGGTCCGCGTTCGGAGCGGCCGCCGCGGCCTCCACCGCCGTCGGCGGAGCCTCTGCTGCTGCCGCCGGTTCCGGCACCCCGGCATCTCTCCCGGCGCGGGGCAGGACACAGCCCGGCAGGAGCAGCAGCCCGGGGAGGAGGCGGAGCATGGGGCGGGAGAGACCCGGCCATCGGGTCCGGGTTCCATGCTAATCGGCCCGGGTACCGGAAGATCTTGCTCCGCTACCCTCGCCGGAAGCCGTGTCCCTCCCGATCCCCCTCCTCCTCGCCCTGGCCGGGGCCGCCGCGCCCCAGGCCGGCGAGCCTCCTCTCACCTCCCTCCCTGGAGTGCGCAACGCCCGGGAGGTCTTGGATCTGCGCGCCCGGGACGGGCGGCGCCTGCGCCCGGGCGTCCTCTACCGGAGCGGTTCCCTGGCCGAGGCTCCGGCGGAGGTCCTGGAGGAGCTGGAGCGCCGCGGGATCCGGACGGTCCTGGATCTCCGCACCCTGGGCGAGATCCGGGAAGAGGGGGCGATCCCCGCACCCTGGGGCCGGAAGCCGATCTACCGGAATCTCCCGCTCTACACCGAGCGCTCCATCCAGGATTCCGCTGCCCGTCACCGGGCCCTGTTCCTGGAACACCCCGAGGTCCTGGCCGGCGTCCTCCAGGCCCTGGCCGATCCCGAGCGCCTGCCGGTGTGGATCCTCGACGACCAGGGCTTCGAGCGCACGGGCATCGTCGTCGCCGCGGTCCTGGAGGTCGCCGGCGTCGGGCGCGAGGACATCTTCTCGGACTTCGAGACCAACGACGGGACCCTCCGGCCCCGGCGCGAGTGGCTGCAGGCGGTGATGGCGGTCTGGGACGCCCACCGCGGCGGCCTTGCCGGCTGGCTGGAGGAGCAGGCCGGCGTCGACCGCTGGACCCTGGAGGCGGTCCGCCACCACCTCTTCGAGGAGACGCCCTGGGCCCCGCCGGCGGAGCTCCGCGAGGCGGAGGAGCTCCTCGCCCGGGCCGAGGCACAGGCCCGCGCCGGCCAGTACGGCGCTGCAGTCCGGACCTACGAACGCCTGGCGAAGAAGTACCCGGAAACCCCGGCCGGCCGGACGGGCCTGCGCCGCAGCCGGCCCAACGCCCTCCTCGGCTGGCGGACCCTGGTGGACCACGGTCCACCGGAGAACCGGGTGGATATCGTCCTCTTCGGCGAAGGCTACACCCTGAAGTCCCTGAAGCAGTTCGACAAGACCGCCGGGCGCGTGCCCCGGGTCTTCGAGCGCCACGCGATCTTCGGCGAGTACTGGGAGTGGCACAACCTTCACGCCGGCATCCTGCGCTCCCACGAGGACGGGGTGGACGGCTTCGGCGGCGAGTTCGACACCGCCCTGGATGCCCGGGATTCAGGCGCCTCCCAGGGGCAGGTGGCCGTGGATCCCCGCAAGGTGATGCAGTATCTGGAGGAGATCCCGGTCCAGGACCACCTGGCGATCGTCTTCGTGAAGCGCGGCAGCCTGGGAACGGGCGGCGGGGGCATCGCCACCATCGGCGGCGAGAACGTGGACACGATCCTGCATGAGTGGGGGCATGCCTTCGGCGGCCTGCGCGACGAGTACTCCAGCGACGTCGGCTACCGCGGCGCGGTCCGTTCCGGCGTCAACGTCGCCGAATCCCCCGACCCGCAGCGGGCTCCCTGGAGGCACTGGATCGAGGCCGGCCATCCGAGGGTCGGCCTCTTCGAGGGCGCCGCCGGCCGCGCCAGGGGAGCCTGGAAGCCCACCGCGTCCGGTTGCGCCATGGCCAGCGGCAAGTCCTTCTGCGTGGTCTGCCGGGAGCAGCTGGTCCTGGCCCTGTACCGCTATGTGGACCCCATCGACTCCTGCTCGCCGGAGGCCCAGCCTCTGGAGACGCCGCGGGGCGCAACGGCCGTCCCGCCCCTGCGCTTCGAGCCCGACCGCCCCCTGGCCTTCGAAGTGGAGGTGCTCCGGCCACGGCGCCACGACCTGGAGGTCCGGTGGTGGGTCCTGCCCGAGGGCCGGGTCCCGCCGGATCCCGCGCCCCGGCGCGGCCGCGGGCGGGAGCGCCGCGGCCCTCTCGCCCGGATCGAGGAGGAGCCGGCAGCCCGGACGCGCGGCGACCGCGAGGGCCGCCACCGCTTCGAGCTCGAGGCCGAGGGCCTGGAGCCGGGCCGGTACCGGGTGCTCTGCCGGGTCCGGGACACGACCCTCCTGCCTGGTGAGGACTGGCCCTGGGTGCTCCGCGACGAGGCCGGCCTGCTGGAGTCCGAGCGCGCCTGGTGGCTGGTGGTCTCGGCGCCGGAGGAGGTGGAGAACCCGTGAGCGGTGTCGGCTTCTTCATCGCCGCCCTGAGCCTCGCCGCCGTCCCTCAGGATGCCGGCGACGAGGAGCGGGCCCGGGAGTACCTGGAGCGCGCCGAGGAGCTCGCTTCCCAGGGCCGCTACCGGGCCGCCTGGAACAAGTACCTCAACGCCATGGTCAAGTACCCCGAGACCGAGGCCGGGCGCATCGCCCGGCGCCGGATCGGCGAGGGCAGCGGCTACCTCGGCTATGCCTATCTGGTCCAGACCGGCCCGAGCCGCAACCGGGTGGACGTCTGCATCCTGGGTGACGGCTTCAAGCTGGAGAGCCAGGAGTCCTTCGACCGCCTGGCCGACGACGTTCCCGGCCTCTTCGCCCGCGAGGACACCTTCCGCGAGTATCTGGACTACTTCAACTTCCTCCGAGTCAACCTGTTCAGCAAGGACACGGGGATCGAGCTCTCGACGCGCGAGAAGAACACCGCGCTCCGGGGGCGCTCGGGCGGCCGCAGCGGTCGCACCCGGGTGAGCAACCAGCGCGTCTTCCAGTGGCTGGACGAACTTCCCGAGGACGACGGCCTGGCCATCGTCTTCGTCCCTTCGGGTTCCCGCGGCTACGGCGGCAACGGCGTGGTCACGGTGGGCGGACGCGCCGACGAGCGCATCTTCCACGACTTCGGAGCCGCCTTCGCCGGTCTGGCCAGCGAGTCCTCGAACAGCAACGACGGGCGCGGGGACGTGCGCGAGGCGCCGAACCTCTCGGCCTCGAAGATCCCGGAGATGGTGCCCTGGCGGCACTGGCTCGAGGCCGGGGCGCGGGACGTCGGCATCTACCGGGGCGGGAACGGCAGCGCCAGCGGCACCTTCAAGCCCAATGTCCAGGACTGCCACATGAGCCGCGGCAACGAGTACTGCCGTGTCTGCCGGGAGGCCGTGGTCCTGGCCATCTACCGCTGGGTGGATCCCATCGACGAGGTCCTCGAACCCACGCCCCACGAGTTTCCTTTTCGGAACGACGCCTCCCCCTTGCGTCTGGGCGAAGACCAGGAACTGGTGTTCCGGGTGCGCGTGATGCAGCCGCGCAGCCACCGGCTGGAGGTTCGCTGGTACCTGGTGGACGCCGCCCGCGCTCCGGCCCCGCCCCGCGGCCCGCGGCGCAACGCCATCGGCGCCCGCGACAGCCGCGGCGCTCTGCGTCCGATCCAGGCCGAGCCGCTGGCCGAGACCCGGCCCGACCGCCGCGGGATCCACACCCTGAAGCTCGAGTACCGGGACCTCCGGCCGGGCAACTGGCGCCTGATCTGCCGCGTCCGGGACACGACGGAGTTCCGCGGAGAGCGCTGGCCCTGGGTCCTGGCCGATCCGCGGGGCCTCCTGGAGTCCGAGCGCGGCTGGTGGATCGTCGTCGAGCCCTGAGGGCGGCGCCTACTCCAGGCGGCGGAAGACCGCCTCGGTCCGGTTCTCGCCGCCGCGGCTGAGGAGGCGGTCCCCCTGCCACTCGAGTCGCCATTCCTCGCCCGCCCCGGGCAGGCCGCCGCCCGGCGTCTCGCGAATGCGCAGGACGACCTCCGTGTCTTCGACCCGCCAGTCGCCGCGCAGGAGGAGCTCGCCGGCCGGGCCCTGCTGGCGCGCCTCGAAGCTCGAGTCCTCGTGCAGGACGAGGCGTGTGTCCGCCTGCTCGGCGGCGCGCAGGGCGATCTCGACCAGACTGGTACCGAAGGGCTGCTCGCCGGCCTCCTTCTCCAGGGTGGCACGCAGGGCCTCCAGGTCCAGGACCCAGACCCCGGCGGGACTCCTGAGACCGGCGCCGCAGGCGGCGCCCAGGATCAGGACCGCAGCGGCGCTGAGGGCCCCCCTCATTCCGGCCGCCGCAGGGGCCAGAACATGAAGCCTCTGCGCGGCACCAGCTTCTGGCTCTCGGCGTCGAAGCCGACCTGGATGGTGACCGGCTGCGCCAGGGGCTCGTCGTTGCGTCGGGTGGCCGTCAGGTAGAGGGTGTCGCCCTCCAGGTACCAGCGGCCCTCGGCGACCGTGGCCAGTTCGGTGCCCTCGGACTCGAGGACCTGCTGCCCCTTGTAGGTCCCGTCCTCCAAGAGGACCATGGTCACGCTCTTCATGGTCTTGTAGAGGCGGTCCAGGTTCTCCCGGATGAAGGCGCCCTCCTCGGTGAGGTTGTCCTCCTGCTCCTTGTACATCTCCTGGAGGAGATCCTCCCAGGCCTCTTCGTCCAGGACCCAGGGACCCTCGACCCCTTCCCAGGTGGCGGGCAGGGCCGTTTCGCCAGCGGCCGGCGCCTCGGGCTCCGTGGAGCCTCCGTCGGCGTCTGCCGGCGCGGCGGGGGCTTCCGGCACCTCGGCGGCGGGCGGATCCTGGCCGGCGGGGTCCTCGGGGTCTCCGGAGCAGGCGCCCAGGAGGAGGAGGCCGGACAAGGAGAGGATCGCGGGGCGCATCATGGGGCGTTCATCGGCTCGGAACCCGCCGAGACTCCAGGCCGGAGGGGAGGCTGTCAAGGCCCGGCGGCGCGCCGCAAGGGCGGAGGAGGCGGGAAGATGGCGGGACGCCCTGTCCTCTCAGGCTTCCTGCAGGCGGACCGAGCCCGCCTCCCGGCGGCAGGAGCCGCGTTCCTCGAGGACTTCCAGGGCCTGCTCCAGCCGCTCCCAGAGCCGGCGGCCGGCGCGGCGGAAGCCGAACTCCCGCGCCACCAGCGTGGCGAGCTCCGCCTCCGGCAGGGCGATCTGCCCGCGCAGGATGGACTCGGCGGCATTGGCCATCTCCTCGGGGGGGATCTCCTCGGGCCGGCGCCGGGGCTCCTCTCCTCGATCGGGCACCCGCCAGCCCCGCCAGGCGGCTGGATCCTGATCCGGCCCCCAGACGAAGCCGTCCCCGCCAGCCCGGGTGCGCGGCAGGCCGGAGGCCTCGAGGAGGGCCTGGATCCGCTTGCGGATGCGAGAACCGACCCGTTCGATGCCCCAGGCCGCGGCCAGGCGTTTCGCCAGGACCTCCTCCAGGAGCGGCCCTTCCCGGGCGGCGATCTGACGCAGGACCTCCAGGAGCCGCTCCCGGCTCCGGGTCTCCTGGAAGGCCTCGGGCGTGCCGTGGAGCTGTGCGTAGGGCCGGGGCTCTTTCTCCGGCTGCACCTTCCGGTGTCTCTCCCTCCGAGGCCGCGCCGTCCGGGGCCGCTCCACGGCCGAGGCTTCCGGGAAGGGTCCGGGAGATGGCGCCGGGCCGGAGGCCTCTTCCTCGCTGGCGACCGGCCCTGGGGGCGCCGCCCGGTCCGGCGCCGCGGTGTCCTCGAGGAACCTGCGCACGGCCTGACGCAGGCGCAGGGACTCCGCGGCCGGGTCGATCCACCAGTCGAGGCTCTGCAGCGGCACGAGCCGCCACCCCAGGCGTTCCAGGACCGCCGGCCGGATGCGCTCGCGGTCGCGGGCGGTGGGGGCCGCCGCCCAGGCCGCATCGTCGAGGGCGACGCCGCAGAGGAAGCGTTCGGGCTGCTGCGGATGGCGCACGCCGAGGCTCAGGCGGCTCGTCGAGCAGCCGACGCCCTGGACGCACTCGAAGCCCTCCTCGGCCAGGGCCGCCGCCGCATGGCGGGCGAAGGCATCCCGGCGCAGGCTCTCGGGGAGTTCCCGGGCGGAGCCGAGGCTGGCGGGCCCGCGCTCGGCGTACTCCAGGAAGGCCTTCAAGTGGCGCGCGCCGCGGGCCAGGGTGCGGTTCAGGTCGATGTCCTCGGGAGAAAGGGAGGCGAAGACCTGCACCTGTTCCCGCGCCCGGGTGACGGCCACGTTGAGGC
>JALUUN010000336.1 GCA_027021325.1 Planctomycetota bacterium | reverse complement strand
CGGCCTCGTGGCGGCGCTGCTGCCGCCCGCCGGCGGCGAAGAGCAGCCCGGCGCCGTCCTCGCCTTCCGCAGCCTGAGCCCGGAGATCACCCAGTCCGCCTTCGAGGCCCTCCTGCGCCTCCTCCCCGGCGAGGATCCGCTGCTTGCGGGGGAGACCTGGAGCCTTCCCCTGGGCGAGCGCGCCCGGGCCGAACGCCGCGGCGCCACCTTCCTGATCTACGCCCCGCCCGCGGCGGGGGCGGTCCTGGCCACCGACGCCGGCGCCTCCATCGCCGCCCGCGCCTCCTGGAGGGCAGAGCGGCGCGCCCTGGGCGGCCGGGACGCCTGGATGTGGCTGGACCGCCGCCTCCTGGAGGCGGACGGCCCGATCCCCGAGAAGCCCGAGGACGCCGGCGTCTCCTTCCTCTTCGGTGCCGCCCACGAGGCCCTGCGCCGGGCCGAGCACGCCACCCTGGCCCTGGATCTGGATCCCGCCACCTGGTCCCTGGAGGCACGGATCCCCGCCCCGGAAGACCTCGCCCGGAGCCACGCCCCCTGGTTCCCGAGTGTCCGCGAGGCCCGGCTGCCCGCCGGTCCCGAGATCCTCGGTTCCTGGGTGATCCCCCGCGATCTCGGCACCTGGTGGACCTCGCGCGACCGCTGGATGAACGCCGCAGCTCTCGCCGACACCGTCGAGACGGACGGCAGCTTCAGCCTCCTCTTCGCCCGCGACTTCGGCCCCGAGGTCCTGCACCACCTCGAGCCCCTGACTCGCGTCGTCTTCGCCCGCATCCCCGATCCCGGCGGGCTCGAACTCGAGTTCCCGGGGCTGGCCGTGGGCTGGCGGATGCGCGAGGACGCACCGGAGGACCTGGCGGAGGGCTTCGCGACCGCCTTCCTCGCCGCCGTGACCTTCACGAAGTTCGACGGCGGGATGGCGGCCGAGGAAACCCTGCAGATGGACAGCCGCACCCTGGCGGACGGAACCCGCCTGTACCTCACTTCCTACCGCAACCGAGGCGGCGAGGATCTCCTGCCGGCGCGCTTCCAGCTCACACCCGCCCTGGCCGTCCTTCCCGACGGCCAGATCTGGCTGGCCACGAACGCCCGCCTGCTGCAAGAGATGCTGGAAGGCCCCTGGGTCGAGGAACCGGTGCGCGGGGAACGCCTGGTCTTGGGCGTCCCGGCCGGGCTGCCGATCCTCGAACACGACCGGGAGGCCCTGATCGCCGGCCGCGCCTTGAAGGAGGGCGGTGACGTCGAGGCTGCCGAGGCCTTCGTCGAGGAGGTCGAGAGCGCCCTCCGCCTGCTCCAGGCCCTGGTCGCCCGCCAGGAACTGCGCGGCGACCGCCTGGAGATCACCCTGGAGCTCCACTTCACCCCCGCCGGCGATGAGGACTGAGCCCCTCCCCTCCTGGCCCGGGGATCCGGCCGAGGCCCTGGCGGCCTACCGGCCCGAGTCCGGCCACGGTCCCTGGAACGTCGCCACGGCCGCCCACCTCCTGCGCCGGGCCCTGGGCGGCTCCAGCCCCGCCGAGCGTGCCCGCGTCCTGGAGCAGGGGCCGGCCGCCGCCCTGGACGCCCTCTTCCGGCCGCCGGCCCCCGAGCGTCTGGAGCGCTGGGAGCGCCTGGGCCGCAGGCTCGCGCCCCAGGGCATCGAGGCCCTGGCCGGCTGGTGGCTCCTCAAGCTCGTCGAGGCCCGGGAGGCGCCCGGGCCACGCCTGACCCTCTTCTGGCACGACCACTTCGCCACCTCGGCCGACAAGGTGACGGACACCGGCCTTCTCCTCGAGCAGCACCAGACCTTCGTCCGCTACGGCGAGGGCCCCTTCGAGGACCTGCTGCGGGCCGTCGCCTGGGATCCGGCCATGCTCCGCTTCCTCGACGGCGATTCGAACCGCCGCGGCCTGCCCAACGAGAACCTCGCCCGGGAGATCCTGGAACTCTTCAGCCTCGGCCCGGGGCACTACACGGAGCACGACATCCGCGAAGCAGCCCGCGCGCTCACCGGCCGGACCGTGCGCCGGGGCCGTCCGGTCCAGGTCCCCGAGCACCACGATCCCGGTCCCAAGACGGTCCTCGGCCAGAAGGTCCAGGACGGCGACGACCTGGTCCGGGTGATCGTCGCCCGGGAGGCCTGCCCGCGCTTCCTGATCCGCAAGCTCTGGCGCTTCTACGTCTCGCCCGAGCCGCGCGAGGACTGCGTGGAGCTCCTCGCCGGCACCTGGCGTGAGCACGGTCTGGAAGTGCGCTGGCTCGTGCG
>JALUUN010000335.1 GCA_027021325.1 Planctomycetota bacterium | reverse complement strand
TCGGAGAGCTCCAGACCACGGCCGTCTCCGTCCAGGAGGTAGCCGGCGTGTTCGGGCGCCTCGGCGTGATCGGACAAGTAGGTCAGGACGTCCGTGTAGCTGGCGAAACCCACCGGCGACTGCCCGTCCGCAACCAGAGCGCCGTGGATGCGGTTTTCCCGGAGGAAATCCACGAACTCGCGAAGGGACATGCGGGGCCGCACCGAGAGGATCTCGGCGGACATCAGTTCTCGGACGCGGATCGGTTCCATGGTCTTGCGACGGCCGTCTGGCCGCCTCTCATCCTGTAGCCCAGGGATCCCCGGGTTCCAGGGGTGCTTCGTCGGGACCGGTCAGGTGCGACTCGACGAGAAGAGCGAGGCCGGCCAGCCGCGCGCCCCGAAGCAGGATCCGGCCGCTGAGGAGCAGCACCAGGAGTCCCAGGCCGGAGGCCGGAGTCTCGGCGCCGCCCAGGAGGAAGCCGAAGGCGAGGAGCCAGAGGCCCTCCAGAGCCAGGCCCGCTGCGCAGACGGCGAGGCTGCGCAGAGGATGGCGCAGGAGGAAGGCCAGCCCCCAGGGCACCGCCAGAATGCCGGTGCCGCGGCCGCGGACGACGAGACCGGCCCGGCCCAGATCGAGGGCGATCTCCACGAGGAGCAGGAGGAAGACAGCCAGGACCTCCCGCACCTGCAGCACCCACCAAGCGAGGCCTTCGTGGGCGGCAAGCGACGGATCCCCCTCGGGGAAGAACCAGCCCAGCACCGCCTCGCCAGGGGGGCCCTGGACCAGCCAGGTCGCGGCCCAGGCCAGAGGGAGTCCCAGGATCCAGGTCAGGAAGAAGGCCGGGAGGAAGCGTCCGCCCGTCTGCAGGAAGGCGGCGAGACCGTGGCGCGCACGGTGCAGGCCGAGGTTCATCCAGCCGGCGGCGAAGACCAGCCCCAGGAGACTGCTGAGCAGGGCCGCCGCCGCCAGGGACCAGGACCAGGCCCCCGCCTCGCCGGGCCGCGCCCGCGCCAGGTCCTCGAAGAGCCAGCGCGGCATCCGGTTCAGGAAGTCCGTGCCCGGTTCCAGGTCGGCCCGGGCCAGGGGAGCCCAGTGCTCCCGGGCCGCCTCGTAGGCCTGGGCGGCCACGCCCAGGGCCAGGAGGAGTTCCACCCCCAGGACGAAGACCCAGGCCCGGGGAGCACGCAGGACGGAGCCGAGGCCGCCCAGGAAGAGCCGGAGCGCCGGAGGCCGGGCCGGCGGCGGCGGCGGCGGTGCGGGCTCGGCCGGCGGTGCCGGAGCGTCCACGACCAGGGTCGTCGGTCCGAGAGGGCGGGCTTCGCTCATCCGACGCCTCCGAACCAGTGGATGAGCTGGGCCGCCCAGATCCAGGCTCGCAGGCCGAAGGCCCGGGCCCGCTGAAGCTCGGGCTCGACGCGCCGGGTATTGTTCAGACGGTTGCGGTCCAGGAGATAGCGGCGCTCCGGATCCACCACCGCCTCCACGAGGCGGCGGGGCGAAGCGGGAATCCGCAGCCGCCACCAGGAATCCCGGCCGTCCCAGACATGGCGCTCGACGCTTCCGTCCTCCCAGTGGAGGTCGAGCTCGACCGGGGTACGGAAGGCGCCGAGGCGGCGAACCTCGACGACGACCTCCCAGGCCCCGGGTTCCGCCCCCTCCTCCGCAGCTGCCAGAGGGGTCTGCTCGATGCGGTGCAGGGCGAAGTCCAGGCGTCCGTTGCCGCGGTAGGCCTGGTCCCAGAAGGAAGCCCAGTCCACCTCGACCCGGCCCTCGGCACCCTCCAGGGCGGCGCCGGCGCCGTAGCTGCGCAGGTGCGCCTCGAAGTCGGCGGGACGCGGGTGGTGGAAGCGCTGCTCCTCGTGCCAGGCGCGGATCAGGCGCCGCCAGCGGGTCTCGCCGCAGAGCCGGGCGATGGTCTCCAGGGTCATGGCCGGCCGCAGGTAGGCGTTCAGACGCCGCGCCGAGGAGCCAAGGAGCTCCCAGGTCGGCCGGGCCACGGGGTCGCTGAAGTCGTAGGCGTGAGCCGAGCGCTGGTGCCAGACCGGATCGCGGGCGACCTCGGGGATCGCCGACACTCCCGGCCAGGCGGCCAGGACCGGCAGCAGCCCCGATCCCGGCCGCAGGGCGAAGTCGCCGCCCTGCCAGGTGCCGATCCTGCCCAGAACCAGGCGCTCCTGGAGGAGGATGCCGCGGGCGTCCCCCTCCTCCACCCGGGGCAGGCGGCCGGGCAGGCGTCCGTAGCGGGCGGTGCCGAGCACCTCCCAGGTA
>JALUUN010000334.1 GCA_027021325.1 Planctomycetota bacterium | reverse complement strand
TGGGCGGCCGGATCCGCCCCCTCCGCAGGAGAGGCCGGGAGGGGCAGGCCCGCCGGCGTCCCGGAGCCGGCGAGCAGGAGAAGGAGAGCGAGGCCGAAGCCCGCCGTCATCGTCCGTCGGGCCCGGAGCCCTCCCCCGAGCCGTCGCGCCGGCGGCGGCCCTCCTCGCTGCCCTCCCGGCCGCGGCGGCGGTCCGGAGGCGCCTCGCCTTCCTCACCGCCCCGGCGGCCGCGGCGGCCGCCTTCCCCGGCCTCGTCCCCGCCGCCCCGGCCGCCGCCCCGGGCGGACTCCTCGGGCGGCGCCCAGATCGCGTCCCACCTCGCCTGGAAGCGGCCCGGCAGCGGCCACTCCTCCTGGCTGATCTTGAAGGAGTTCTTGTTGTCGTTCCACCAGGCGCGCCACTCCTCGTCGCGGCGGAACTGCTGCCCGGTGAGGACCGCCAGGGACATGCTGATCTCGGTCGCGTAGGGGTGCCGCTGGCGCGCCTTGCCCTTCACCCAGAAGTCCATGAGGATGTCCACGGAGTCCTTGTGCCGGATCTTGCCGAGGGCGGCGACCCTGGCCCGCACCACCGGATCGCGCGCCTTGTCCGTGGTCAGCCCCTCCTTCAGGTAGCGCAGGGCCTTGCGGTCCCCTTTCTGGCCGAGGGCCAGGGCGGTCTCGGCGGCGAACTCGGGATCGTCCTGGAGCCGCTTGTTGCGCGCCACGGCGAAGAGCTCGGCGGTGGCCTTGGGATCCTCGTTGAAGCGCAGGGCCTCCAGAGCGCGCAGACGCACCTGCGGGTCCGCGTGCCGCAGGGCCTTGCTCACGACGCGCACGACGTTCTTGTCCGCGACCCGGCCGTGGCTGCGAAGAGTCTCCAGGAGGAGCGGGACGTCGTCCTCCTCCAGGGCGGCCTCCAGGGCGGCGACGGCCTCCTCGGGGGTCGGCGGCTCCTCGGCCTGCTTCTCCCCACCACGGGACCCGCCGGCGGACTCGCGGCCCTCGCGCCGGGTCTCGCGCCCCGGGGGCGGAGCGGGCGGATCCTGCAGGACGGGCGGGGCGAGAAGGAGGAAGGGAAGGATCAGGCTCATGGCTCGGTGCGGGGCAGGGCTCCCCCATGGAAGGGCCGCCGGGGGGCGGAGGTTCCGCCGCTCCGCCCATTTTCCCCGATCCCGGGGGTTTTCCGGAGGGATTCCCCGGACGGCAGCCCGCTCAGAAGCGGATCGCGCGCAGGGGCATCACCGGCCCGTCTACGCAGGTCTTGACCCAGGGCCAGTCCCCCCAGGGGCCCTCGGGGTCGGTCGGCGTCGGGCAGGCGTTGCAGACGCCGACCCCGCAGCCCATGTAGGTCTCGAGGCTGAGCTCGGCGTCCAGGCCGCGCTCGCGGGCGAAGGCGGCGAAGGCGTGGAGCAGGCCCTCCGGGCCGCAGGCGGCGAAGCGTGCCTCCTCGGGCACCTCGCCCCGGTCCAGGGCGCCGGCCAGGTCGTCGAGAACCCGTCCGGCAAAGCCCAGGCTCCCGTCCTCGGTCGAGCAGCGCACCGGCGAACCCACGGCCTCGAAGCGCTCGCGGTCGTAGAGACGGTCCGCGCTGCGGGCGCCGTAGAAGAACCAGGTGCGCTCCGCGGCCCCGGCGGCGGCGCGCTCCTCGAGATAGAGGAGGAAGGGGGCGCTGCCGACGCCGCCGGCGACCAGGACCACGGGCCGCTCCGGCGGCTGGACCTCGAAGCCGTTGCCCAGGGGCACCGTGGCCGTGCAGGTCTCCCCCTCCCGCAGGGCGGCCAGGGCCCGGGTCCCGGGACCGAGGACCTGGATCAGGAAGTCCAGGCGGTCCGGGGCCGGCTGGCTGTAGATGCTGAAGGGCCGGGGAATGAAGGGGCCGCGGCCGTCGGCGGGGGCGAGCATGGCGAAGCGCCCGGGCCGCAGGCGCGGCCAGGCCTCGGGCAGGCCGAGCTCGAGGATCCAGGCGTCGGGGCCCGAGCGCCGGCGCGCGGTCACGGGCAGATCGAGGACGCGGGCGTCGGCGGGAAGGGCGGCCACGGCGCCGGGGATTGTAGGCACGGCCGCCGCCCGGGCCGGGGACGCGCTAGAACACCCGCCATGGCGGCGTCCTCTCCCACCCCTGGAAGCCGGCCGGAGCACCCGGTCCTGGCCGCCGGCGTCCTGGTCTGGGCCGGAGAGCCCGGGGCGCCGCGCTTCCTCCTCCTGCGCAACGCCCGCCACGGCAGCTGGGGCTTTCCCAAGGGACACCTCGAAGCCGGCGAGGACCTGCGTCAGGGAGCCCTCCGGGAGCTGCGCGAGGAGACCGCTTACACCCTCGACCCCGGCGACCTGGACCCGGAGTGGTGCGACACCAGTCTCTACCGGGCCGGGGAGGACGGCCCCTGGAAGCGGGTGCTCCACTACCTGCCGCTCGCCCCCGTGGACCCGAAGGCCTGCGTCCGCTCCGCCGAGCACGACGACCACACCTGGGCCGGCGAGGAGGAGGCCCTGCGGCGCCTGGCCTTCGACGACCTGCGCCGCACCTGGATCCGGGCCGCGGCGCGCCTCGCCGGCCGGGGCTAGCATGAGGGGTTCATGACGGCTTCCTCCCTCGATTCCAGCGGGCTCCATGGCCTGGAGGCCTTCGAAGAACGGATTCGCGGGGCCCTGGCCGAGGTTCTCGGCGTGCCCGCGGAGGACCTCGCCCTGGACCGGCCGCGTCAGGCCGGCCACGGCGAGTTCGCCCTGCCCTGCTTCCAGGCCGCCCAGGCCGCCGGCCGCAAGCCCCCGGAGCTGGCGGCGGAGCTGGCAGCCCGCTTGCAGGTCCCCGAGGTCGAGGCCCGGGCCGTCGGCCCCTTCCTGAACTTCCGGGTCGAGGGTGCGGCCCTGGCGCGCCGGGTCCTCCAGGACGCCCTGCGGCCGGACTTCGGCCGCCGCCGGCGGACGCGCACGAGCATCGTCGAGTTCGGCAGCCCGAACATCGCCAAGCCGATGCACGTGGGGCACCTGCGCTCCACCGTGATCGGCGCCGCCCTGGCCCGGATCCTGGAGCACCTGGGACACCGGGTCGTGCGCATCAACCACCTCGGCGACTGGGGGGCGCAGTTCGGGAAGCTCGTCGCCGCCTGGCGGCGGTGGGGCCAGGAAGACCGCCTCGAGGCGGACCCCATCGGCCACCTGCTGGCGCTCTACGTCCGCTTCCACGAGGAGGCCGAAGAGAACCCCGGGCTCGAGGAGCAGGGGCGCCAGGCCTTCCAGGAACTGGAGTCGGGCGAGGACAACGAGGCGCGGCGCCTGTGGCAGCGCTTCACCGAGCTCTCCCTGCGCGAGTTCCAGAAGACCTTCGACCGTCTGGGCGCCCGTTTCGACCATGTGCGCGGCGAGAGCTGGTACGAGGACCGCCTGCCCGGCGTTCTCGCCTGGCTGGAGGGGAAGGATCTCCTGCAGCAGAGCGAGGGAGCCTGGATCGTGGACCTGGAGCCGGAGGGAATCCAGACGCCCTGTCTGGTGAAGACCGCCCACGGCACGACCCTCTACGCCACCCGGGATCTGGCGGCCGCCCTCAGCCGCTGGGAGGAGTTCGCCTTCGACGAGTGCCTCTACGTCGTCGGCAACGAGCAGAAGCTGCACTTCGAGCAGCTGCGGGCCGTCCTGCGCCGGGCCGGCTGCGACTGGGCGGACCGCATCGAGCATGTCGCCTTCGGCCTCGTGCGCTTCGCGGAGGGGAAGCTGAGCACGCGCAAGGGCCGCGTCCTGCTCCTCAAGGAGGTCCTGGACCGGGCCTCGGAACTGGCCCTGGAGATCGTGCGCGAGAAGAACCCCGGCCACCCCGATCCCGAGGGCGTCGCCGAGCAGGTGGGCGTCGGCGCCGTGATCTTCCACGACCTCAAGCACCAGCGCACCAAGGACGTGGTCTTCGACTGGAAAGAGGTCCTGAGTTTCGACGGCGACACCGGCCCGTACCTGCAGTACACCCATGCGCGCTGCTGCGCCATCCTGCGCAAGGCCGGGCGGCCGGTCCCGGACTTCGCGGCCCTGCGGCCGGAGATCCTGGCGGAAGACCGGGAGCTCCTGACCGCCCTCGGCCGCTTCCCGGCGGCGGTGCGGGAGGCCGGCGACCGGCGCGAGCCCTCGATCCTGGCCGGGCATCTCCTGCGCCTGGCCAACGCCGGCAACGCCTTCTACCGGGACCGCCGGGTCCTGGGCGAGGAGCCGCCCGTCGAGGACGCCCGCCTGGCGGCCATCGGGGCCCTGCGCAACACCCTGGGCCTGGGTCTGGGGCTTCTGGGCGTGCCCGCGCCGGAGTCTATGTAGGGCGCTACGGACCCGGACGGCGCCCCCATCCCAGGCGCGATGGGCCCGGACAGCGCCCCATTCCAGGCGTGACAGGCTCGGATGGCGCGCCCCGGCAGGAAGGCGGAGATTCCGGGGAACCCCGGCCGCGGCGGGATCGTCCCCCTCCTGGAGCCTTCGGTCCGGGCTCCAGACCCGCATGCGCCTCGCCCTCCTCCCTCCCCTTCTCCTCTGCGCCCTGGTCTTCGAACCCAGCTCTCCCCCGCTCCGGGCCCACCCCCACGAGCACACCGACATGGGCTGCCAGCTGCGTTTCCAGGTCTCGCCCTTTGCGATAGAATGCCTGCAGAACGACTGCCCGATCCTGTGCCCGCTCCGGGTCTTCCAGGACGAGACGCTGGGTCTGACGAGTTATCGCTGCAAGCAGATGTGTCCGGACATGACCAATGACTGCAAGGCGACGGTGACCGTGAATACCGGCTCGATCACCCTGACCTGTGTCGTGGTCGACTGCCCCCAGCCTCCCTGCGACCCGACCCTGGGCCCGGGCGACTGGTGGTACTGTGAATGCTTCTGAAATGCGCACCGCCCCCCCTCTGACCGCCACCCTCCTCCTCGGCCTCGCCCTGGTCCTCTCCTGGGAACAGACGCCGGTCCAGGCCGGCCCGCGGCCGGACCGCTACTGGCCGCCGCCCTCGCCGCCGGTCCCGGTCCCGGAAGAGGTGGATCTCCTCGGCGCCTGGTCCCTGGAGAAGGTCGAGCTCGAACCGGTGGAGTGGTTCAGCCTGCGGCTGGATCTGGCGGCCGGGCCGCCCCGCCAGGAGGAGGACGGCCGTCTGGTCCTGGACCTCACCCGCGTGAGCGAGGACATCTGGCTCCTGCCCGAGGAATCCTTCGAGGCCTGGCTGGACGGGCTGGATCCCCAGGACGAACCGGTGCCGGTCCCCTTCCCCGGGGGCCCGATCCTGGTCCTGCGCTACGACGCCGCCACGACGGAACTGGACGCCTGGTCCGCGGCCTTCCTCTGCGGCGAGGAGACCCAGACCCTCCTGATCACCGAGGAGTACGCGCCCGGGGGCCCGGGCTGGGACCGGACGCAGATTCCGCCTGCCCTGCACCAGCGCTGGCTGGAACCGAAGGAGGGATGCGAGGCCCTCGACGCCCCGGACTCCCCCACGCCCTGCACCGGCTTCCTGAGTCTGGACGACCAGGGACACCTGGAGTTCCAGGCGGTGGCGCCCCGGGAGCTGCCGACCGAACTCGTGGAGCGGCTGGAGGCCATGGAGCTCCATCTGGCCCGGGAAGGCGAGGACATCTACTGGATGTGGTTCGCCGAAGCGGGCGCCGGATCCTGACGGCGCGGCCGGCCCGGCCTGTCCTGGCGCCATGGACGGCTCCTCCCCGGCGGCCCTGGATCTGGCCTCCTTCCTGCGGGACGTCCCGGACTTCCCGCGCCCGGGCGTGGTCTTCAAGGACATCACCCCGCTTCTCGGGAACCCGGAGGCCTTCGGCGCCGCCGTGGAGCGTCTGACCGAGGCCGCGCGTCCCTACCAGCCGACCCACGTCGCCGGCATCGAGTCCCGGGGCTTCCTCTTCGCCGCTCCCCTGGCCCGGGAGCTCGGGCTGCCCCTGATCCCGCTCCGCAAGCCGGGCAAGCTCCCCTGGAAGACCTGGAGCGAGTCCTACGAGCTGGAGTACGGCCAGGACAGCCTGGAGATCCACCACGACGCCTGCGGCCCCGGGCACCGGGTGGTCCTCGTGGACGACCTGATCGCCACCGGCGGCTCGGCCGAGGCGGCGGTGCGGCTCCTGCGCCGGACCGGGGCCGAGGCCGTGGCGGCCCTCTTCGTCGTGGAACTGGCCTTCCTCGAAGGCGCCCGGAAACTCCACGGGATCGGCCTTCACTCCCTGGTCCGGATCGGCCGATAGGAGAAGCCGGTCCGGCGGGCGCGGGTCCGGAGAGGAGGCCTCTAGCAAGCGCCGTGCCGGTCTTCCGCCCGAGGCCCCTTCTGGAGGAACCGCGCCCTCGAATCATGCCCCGCCGCTCCCTAGAATCCCCGGACACCATGGCGAAGGAACCCAGGCGCAAGGGCCGGCGCAAGGCCGTGCCGGTCACGGAGCTGAACACCGAGGAGGTCTGGGTCCGGTACAAGGAGACCGGCGAGCACCGGCTGTTCCAGGAACTCATCGAGCGCCACCAGCAGGTCGTGCGCTTCGTGGCCGAGCGCATCCACGCCACCCTGCCGCGCTCCGTGGACGTGGACGATCTGGCCTCGGCCGGGAACTTCGGCCTGATGGACGCCATCCAGAAGTTCGACCTGGAGCGCGGCATCAAGTTCAAGACCTACTGCAGCAGCCGCATCCGCGGTGCGATCCTCGACTGGCTGCGCAGCCAGGACTGGGTGCCGCGGCTGGTGCGCCAGCGCGCCGCCCGCATGGAGAGGATCGAGCGCGAGTGGCTCACGGTCCACGGCCGGCAGCCCACCTGGGCGGAGCTGGCGCGGGAGCTCGAGGTCCACGAGAAGGACGTCCCGCGGGAGATCAAGAAGGCCGTGCCCAAGGCGATCCTCAACGTGAGCGACCGCCGCGCGACGAGCAGCGAGGACGGCGATCGCCACATTGACGGCCTCACCGAGTCCACCGAGGTGGACCCCTCCGACCAGGCCCACCGCCGCGACCTGATGACGGCCCTGACCCGGACCCTGACTCCCAAGGAGCGCCGGATCCTGGAGATGTACTACCTGGACGGCCTGACGCTGCGGGAGATCGGCATCGAACTGCAACTGACCGAGTCGCGGGTCTGCCAGATCCACAGCAACGTCATCCAGCGCCTGCGCGAGCGCCTCGGCCCGCTCCGCGAGCAGTTCCCCGCCTGAGGCCGCCGGCCGCCGCCGCTATCCTCGCGGGCGGCGCCGTGGACCCTCTCGACCCTCTCCGCCTGCGCCGGATGCTGCCGGCGCGACTCCGGGCCGGGCGCCGGATCGAGGTCCTGGCGCGGGTGGACTCGACGAACGACGCCCTGCGGCGGCGGCTGGCGGAGGGCCGGGCCGGAGACGGCGAGGTCCTGGCCGCCGAGGTCCAGGTGGGCGGACGCGGGCGCCGCGCCCGGGACTGGTGGTCCGGGCCCCCCGGGGCCAACCTCGCGGTGAGCGTCCTGCTCCAGCCGCCGCCCCGCCCGCCGGAGGCCGTCGGCGTCGCCGCCGCGGTGGCCGCCGCCCGGGCCCTGCAGCCCTGGACCGGGGAGCCCCTGGCCCTGCGCTGGCCGAACGACCTCCTCCTCGGCGGACGCAAGCTCGGCGGCTTCCTGGCCGAGATGCCGGCCGCCGGCTCCGGGCCCGCCGCCATCCTCGGCTTCGGCCTGAACGTCCACGCCGCCCCGCCGGACGAGGGGCTCCGGACGCCGGCGATCGGCCTCGACGAGGCTGCGGGCCCAGGCGCCCCGCCCCGCGACCGCACCCGGATCCTGGCCCTCTGGCTCCTGGGCCTGGACCGCGAGCTCCTGCGTCTGGAGCGCTCCGGACCCGCCTCCCTGGAGGAGCGCTTCCTCGCCGGCCTGCGCCGCTGGGCGCCCCGCGGGGTCCGGCCCCGGGACGGCGGCGGCCCGGCCGGCCCCCTGGTAGAATTCTCGGTTTCCCGGGGCCTCACCTGGGGTCCGGAGGGCGCCCGCGTCACCCGGCCGCCCGGCCTCGTCCCGCCCCTCGAGCCCCTGCCTCCCGCCTGAACCATGGACCGTTTCGACGGACGCGCCGCCGATGCCCTCCGCCCGGTGCGGTTCACCCGCAACTTCACCGAGGCCTCGCCCGGCTCGGTCCTGGTGGAGTTCGGGCGCACCAAGATCCTCTGCACCGTGAGCGCCACGCCCGGCGCCCCGGTCTGGCAGCAGGGCAAGGGCGAGGGCTGGCTGACGGCGGAGTACGCCATGCTCCCCGGCTCCGTGGAGGGGCGGAAGGCCCGGGAGATCGGCCGGCGCGACGGCCGCTCGGTGGAGATCCAGCGTCTCATCGGCCGGAGTCTGCGCGCCGTCACCGACCTGAGCGCCTTCCCGAACTGGACGCTCACCGCCGACTGCGACGTCCTCCAGGCCGACGGGGGCACCCGGACCGCCGCCATCACCGGAGCGGCCGTCGCCCTGCACGACGCCCTGAAGGTCCTGGCCGGGCGCGATCAGCTGCGGCACTGGCCGCTGCGCGACTGGGTGGCGGCGGTCTCCGTCGGCGTCGCCGCCGGCCGCGAGCTCCTGGACCTGGACTACGGCGAGGACCACGAGGCCGACGTGGACATGAACGTGGTCGCCACCGCCGGCGGCCGCATCATCGAGGTCCAGGGCACCGCCGAGACCGAGCCCTTCGAGCGGGAGCGCTTCGACCGGCTCCTGGATCTGGCCCTGAAGGGGGTCGCGGAGCTGACGGCCCTGCAGAAACAGGCGGTGGAGGGCGGCCTCCCGGTCTAGAGAAGGGGATGGCCCGCATCCGCCGCCGCACCTTCCTGTTCGGCCTCGGGCTGGCCGGTGCCGGCGCCGCCGGGCACGCGCTCTGGACCGGCCTGCGCTATCCGCCCCTCCAGTACGACCCCGACCCCTTCCCGGAGACCGGCTACAGCGAGGCCGGCTGGCGCGTGCACGCCCCGGGCTCGGCCAGCCTGCGCCGGCATCGCGTGGACGGGCGCATGACCTTCCGCGCCTACGTGCCGGAGCCGGTCCTGCGCTTCGAGGCGCGGCGGGCGGGCCGCGTGCACCTGGTCCTGGAGAACCTGCACCGGGAGGCGCGCTTCGAGGGCCTTCCCGGGGAAGCGCTTCGCTGGCAGCGGCCGGAGGAAGGCGGTCCCGGCCGCCGCGAGGAACTCTACCTGGACCTCGACCTGTCCCTGGGCGAAGTGCGCGAGCTGCGCGTGCGCTTCCCCGAACGGGAGCGCTACCGCTTCGCCGCCCTCGGCGACTCGGGAGGCGGCTCGGAGCTGCGCTGGTGCCTGGAGCGGGCGGCGGCCCTGGACGCCGACTTCTTCCTGCACCTGGGCGACGTCCTCTACCTGGAGGCCCACGAGACCGAACTCGAAGAGGCCCTGCGGAGTTCGCCGCTCCCGGTCTTCGCCACCCCGGGCAACCACGATTTCCACGGCGGCCACCGCTACCGCTTCGAGACCTGGCAGGAGGAGGTCGGCCCCCTCAACTCCTTCTTCCGCCTGGCCGGCGTGGACTTCGTCGGGCTGGACACGGCCGCCGACACCCTGCCGCCCTCGAGGGGCGAGCGCGGCCGCCTGATGCGCCGGGTCGAGGCCTTCCGCGCCGAGCACGGGCCGGCGCCCGTGGTCGTCTTCACCCACCGCCCCCTGAGCGACTGGCGCTACCGCAAGGGCCGGCGCGACTCCCCCCATGCCCTGAACCGGACCGGCGAGGCGGAGTACCTCCAGGACTGGATCCTGTCCCTGGGCTCGCCGGCGGTGCTGCTCTGCGGGCACATCCACCAGACCCACTTCGACGGCGAGACGCCGGTGCCTATGTGGATCGCCGGCGAGGGCACGAGCGACCGCGGTCCGGGGGCCTCGATCCTGATCGGGGAGTTCGCGCCGGGGGAGGCGCCGGAGTTCCATCTCGAGGCCCTGGCCATGCCCGCCAGCCGCATTGATCCGCGCATGCGCGAGCGCCAGGGGGCAGGGGCCTATCCCGGCTTCGACTTCGGTCCCGGGGAGCGCCCGTGAGCCGCATCCAGCCCATCCTCCTGGCCTCCTCGAACCCCGGCAAACTGGCCGAGCTCCGGCGCCTGTGCGCGGACCTGCCGGTCCGGATCCTCGGCCCCGGGGACCTGCCCGAGGGCCTGCCGGAGGTCGAGGAGACCGGCCGGAACTTCCTGGAGAACGCCGTCCTCAAGGCCTTCGCCGCCGCCGCCGAGGCGGAGCGCCAGCTCGGGCCCGGGGTCTGGGCCCTGGCCGACGACTCGGGCCTCATGGTGGACGCCCTGGACGGCGAACCCGGCGTGCGCTCGGCGC
>JALUUN010000333.1 GCA_027021325.1 Planctomycetota bacterium | reverse complement strand
GCCGCGTTCGGGGTGGCCGACGGCGGCCTCGGGGCAGGAACCGGTGCGCGCCAGGCGGCGGAAGCCCGGCGGCAGGACCTCGACCCGGTCGCCGTGGGACATCCAGACCACGGTGTCGCCGGGCACGTCCTCGAAGAGGCCCTCGCCGGCCTCGACCCGGAGTTCGGTGTGCCCGTACTCACGCTCCTCGCCGGGCTGCACGCGGCCGCCGAGGCGTTCGCACATCCACTGCATGCCGTAGCAGATGCCGAGCACCGGGACGCCGCGCTCCAGGATCTCCGCCGGCAGGTCCGGGGCGCCGTCAGCCCAGGCGCTGGCCGGTCCCCCGCTCAGGATGATGCCCTTGAGGTCCGGGCCCTCGGCCCGCTCCAGGGCGGCGGCGGGCGGCACGACCTCGGAATAGACCCGCTGCTCGCGGACGCGGCGGGCGATCAGCTGCGTGTACTGGGAGCCGAAGTCCACGACCAGGATGCGCTCGTGGAGACGGCCGGCCGCCGGCGCGGCGGTTCCGGAGGGCGAGGAGGAAGGGCTCGGACTCATCGGGTCTCCCAGTAGTTGCTGGCCTCCCGGGTGATGACGATGTCGTGGGGGTGGTTTTCGCGCAGGCCCGCCGGCGAGACGCGCACGAAGCGCGCCCGCGCCTGGAGTTCGGCGAGGTCGGCGGCGCCGAGGTAGCCCATGCCGGCGCGGATGCCGCCCACGAACTGGTAGAGGAGCGGCCCCACGGGCCCGCGGAAGGGGACCATGCCCTCGACTCCCTCGGGGACGAGTTTGCGGGTGTCGTGGACGTCGGCCTGGCCGTAGCGCGCCTTGCCGCCTTCGACCATCGCCGCCAGGCTCCCCATCCCCCGCACCGCCTTGAAGGCGCGGCCCTGATGGGTGAAGGACTCGCCCGGGCTCTCCTCGGTACCCGCAAGCATGCTGCCGAGCATGACGCAGCTGGCACCGGCAGCCAGGGCCTTCACCGCATCCCCGCTCTGGCGGATTCCGCCGTCGGCGATGAGCGGCACGTCCTCGGCGACGCAGACCGGCGCGGTCCGGAACACGGCGCTGAACTGGGGCACCCCCACCCCGGCCACGACCCGCGTCGTGCAGATGCTGCCGGGGCCGATGCCGACCTTGACGCCGTCGGCGCCGGCCTCGACCAGGGCTTCGGCCGCCTCCGGCGTCGCGACGTTGCCGGCGACGACGTCCACGAGGTCGCGGCGTTTGAGCTCGCGGACCGTCTCCAGGACGTTGCGCGTGTGCCCGTGGGCGGTGTCCACGACCAGGACGTCCACCCCGGCCTCGACCAGGGCCTCGGCGCGCTCGAAGTCGTGCACCCCCACCGCCGCCCCCACCACCAGGCGGCCGTCGGCGTCGCGGCTGGCCTTGGGGTACTCCTCGAAGAGGTGGATGTCGCGCATGGTGATCAGGCCCGTGAGTTCGCCACGCTCGTCCACCAGAAGGAGCTTCTCGACCTTGGAGCGGTAGAGGATCTCCTTGGCCTGCTCCAGGGTGGTGTCGGGGGGCGCGGTGATCAGGTCGCGGGTCATGGCGTCCTGCACCTCCTGGTCGGGCTCGCCCTGGAAGCGCAGGTCGCGGCGCGTGAGGATGCCGAGAAGGCGGCGGCCCTCGACCACCGGCAGGCCGCTGATGCCGTGCTCCTCCATGAGCCGCCGCGCCGTGGCCACCGTGTCCCGCGGCGCCAGGGTCAGGGGATCGCGGATCACGCCGTGGGCCGAGCGTTTGACCCGGTCCACCTCGCGCACCTGGTCCTCGACGGTGAAGTTCCGGTGGATGACGCCGATCCCGCCCTGCTGGGCGATGGCGATGGCGAGGCGGGCCTCGGTGACCGTGTCCATGGCCGCCGAAGCCACAGGGATGCGAAGGGGGACGTTGCGCGAGAAGCGCGTCGCCGTCTCGACCTCGGTAGGCAGGACGTCGGACTCCTGCGGGACCAGGAGGACGTCGTCGAAGGTCAGGGCCAGGGGCAGGTCCATGGAACATTCTAGAACGCCCCCAGGGGTGCGCTCCAGACCCGACCGGCCTCAGTCCTGCCGGAGTGCCGCTTCGAGGACCAGGGGTGCCTCGGCCGGAGCCAGAACCCGGCCCCCGGACCCGGCCAGGAGGGCCTCCCAGGGCGGAACGCCGGCGCTGGCCTCGGCCGCGGTGCGGAAGGCGGCCCGGCCCTCCGCCGCCCCGGGGAGGGAGCGCAGGCTCCAGGGCTCGAGGGCGTGGACGCCGAGGTCGAAGGGCTCGGCGCCAGGCACCAG
>JALUUN010000332.1 GCA_027021325.1 Planctomycetota bacterium | reverse complement strand
GATGTAGACCATGACGAACTCCACCTCCTCACCGTACTTCTTCTGCATGGCGGCCAGCCGACCGGCGGCCTGACGGAAGGGAGGTCAGGTGTAGGAGCCGAAGACCAGGGCCACGGGTTTCTTCTTGCGGAAGGCGGCGAGATCGAAGACCTCCTCCTCCTTGCCCTTGCCACCCCCGGCCTCCTTCTTCCGGCCTTCGGCCGGCGCCTCCTCCGAAAGGATCGGCAGGCGGATCGCCGGCGCCTTCTGGCCCTCGCGCGGGCCGCGCGCAGCGGACGCATCGGCCCCCCGGCTCCGTCCGCCGCGGCCTCCGCGGGCGGCGGGCCGACCGAGCTGGCGGGCGTCCTCCCGGGTCAGGACACCGTCGCCATTGCGGTCCAGGTTGCGGAAGGCCTCCCGGTCACGCCGGTACTCCTCCCAGGTGATGCGGCCGTCGCCGTCGCGGTCGTAGCGCTCGGCCAGGTATTGCCAGGGATCGGAGGGCTCCTGGGGAGGCGGGGCGAGAGGCAGGGCGAGGAGGAGCAGGGCCTGGATCATGATCGGGTAGGGTCGGGATGCCGGCGCCCGTGCGAGCGCCGCTTCAGCATAGGCAACCCCGCCGCCGCGCCCTGGTCCCGCTCGAAGGTCTTCTGTTGCCGCCGACGGACCCATGTCCTTCTTCCTCGTCCTGAGCATCGCCCTGGCCCTCGGCCACGCCTGGCTCGGCTGGCGCTGGCTGCGCGCTGCCCGACCCGGCCCACGGCTGCGGCGGCTCCTTGCCCTCCTCCTCCTCCTCGGCGCCGGGGCCGTTCCTGCCATCTGGCTCGGCCTGCACCGCCTCGAAAGCGAGGTCCCGCCTCTTCTGGCCGGGGCGGCCTTCCTCTGGATGGGAATCCTCTTCTACCTGGTCCTCCTCCAGGCCCTCGCCGACCTCCTCCTCCTGCCCCTGAGCCGCCTGCGCGGCGGCCCGGACCCCGAACGCCGCCGCCTCCTCGCCCGCGGCGCCTGCCTCGCCTCGGCCGGCTCCGCCGCCGGGATCGCCGCCCTCGGCCTGCGCAGCGCCCTGGGCGAGATCGAGCTGCGCGAGGTCGTGGTCCCCCTGGAACGCCTGCCCCGGGAACTCGACGGCTTCCACCTGGTCCAGGTGAGTGACCTCCACCTCGGACCGGTCCTGGGCGAGGCCTTCTGCCGTCGCGTGGCCGGCCGGCTGCGCGACCTCCGGCCGGATCTCCTGGTGGCGACCGGCGACCTCGTGGATGGCCCCCCTCGGGAACTGGCAGCGGCCCTGGCACCGCTCGGCGCCGTCCCGGCCCGCTTCGGACGCTTTGCGGTGACCGGCAACCACGAGTTCTACGCCGGCGCCCGGCCGTGGCTGGACACCCTGCCGCGTCTCGGCCTGGAGGTCCTGGCCAACCGCCGGGTCGCCGTCGGGGACGACGGCGCCTCCTTCGACCTGGCCGGCCTCCACGATCCCACGGCCCGGGCCTTCCTGCCGGCCGAGGCCCCGGATCCCGGGGCGATCCTGCGCGGCCGCGACCCTGGCCGGGAGCTGGTCCTCCTCGCCCACCAGCCGCGCCAGGTGGAGGCCGGCCTCGCGACCGGGGCAGGCCTGCAGTTGAGCGGACACACCCACGGCGGCCAGCTCCAGCCCTTCGGGCTGCTGACGGGACTCGTCCAGCCCTACCTCGCCGGCCTGCACCGCCACGAAGGACGCCTCTGGATCTACGTGTCGCGCGGCACGGGCTTCTGGGGACCGCCGCTCCGGGTCCTGGCCCCGGCCGAGATCACCTCCGTGCGGCTGGTCTGCGCCTGATCAGCCGTCCCGGCGCACCATCCAGAGCGAGTCCAGGGCGATGCGGCCGTCACGGGCGCAGCGCAGGATCAGCTCATGGCGGCCGGCCTCGACTTCCAGGGGCCGGAAGTCCACGTTCTGGACCTGGTCCCCGGCCGGCTGGTCCAGACCGGTGTCGGGACGCGCGCCGAAGAGGCCCGGGCGCAGCTGGGGCCCGTCGGGAACCAGGCTGTCGTAGTCCAGACGCGCCTGGAAGGCGCCGGCGTCGGGAGCGTGCAGGGCGACGAGGTGCAGCTCCCACAGTCCCGCCTCGGGGAACTCGAGGGGCAGGATCATCTCCTCGCCGGTGCGCCCTTCCCAGAGGACCAGCTCACCGCGCGGGGCCAGAGGGTGCTCCAGGATCCGGGTCTCCGGCTGGCCGGGGTCGTCGGCGGTCGCGGCGAGGAGCTCCCGGAGGTCCAGGAAGACGGCCTGGGCCGAGGCA
>JALUUN010000331.1 GCA_027021325.1 Planctomycetota bacterium | reverse complement strand
GGTCGAGCCCAGGGTGCAGGTGACCAGGGCCTGGGTCTCGCCGCGAGTGAAGAGGGTCGAGCCGTGGGCCCGCGGCAGAAGCTGGACCTGGATGTCGATGTCCCGCACGGTCCGGGCGTCCCGCCCGTCCACGCGCAACCCGTCGAGGGCCATGAGCCGCTCCTCGCGGTTGAGGACGGCCTTGGCCGCGGCCTTGACCTGCTCCTGCACGGCCCGAGCTTCCTCGTCCTCACCGGTCGGGGCCAGGGCCGCAATCGCCTCCTCGACAAGAGCATCCACCGCCTCGTAGCGTTCCTGCTTACCCTGGGTCAGGAGCACCTCGCGGATGCGCTTGGAGCCCAGGTGCTGGGCGACCTTCTGCTCCCATTCCTCGTTCGAGGGCGGCGGCTCCACGACCCGCCTGGCCGGAGCGCCCGCCAGCCCGCGCAGCTCCTCGCACATCTCGCAGATCGTGCGGCAGATCTCGTGGCCGGCGCGGAGGGCCTTGAGAACCTCCTCCTCTGGGAGTTCATTGGCGCCGGCCTCGACCATGACCAGGGCCTCCGGCGTCGCCGACATGACGAGGTCGAGGCGATTGGCATCGTCCTTCAGGATGGTCCGGGTCGGGTTGATCAGGACGTTGCCGTCCACCCAGCCCAGGCGCACCGCGCCCATGGGGCCCTCGAAGGGGATCTCCGACAGGTGCAGGGCCGCGAAGGCGGCGATCATGCTGACCACCTCGGGCTCGTTCTCCTGGTCGAAGGAAAGAACCGAGGACATGACCTGGATCTCCTCCCGGAAGCCGTCCGGGAACATGGGACGGACCGAGCGGTCCGTCATGCGCATGGCCAGGATCTCCTTGGTCGTCGGGCGGCCTTCCCGCTTGAAGAAGCCGCCGGGGATCTTGCCGGCGGCGGCGGTCTTCTCGCGGTAGTCCACCGTCAGGGGGAAGAAGGGGAGGTCGCGGGGCCCTCCGCAGACAGCCGTGGCGAGGACGATGGTCTCGCCGTAGGTGACGACAGCCGAGCCGTGGGCCTGCTTGGCCATCCAGCCGGTCTCGATGGTGAGGGTCCTGCCTCCGATCTCACGGGAGACCGACTTCACTTGGGGGTTCTTGCAAACAACCATTCTCTTTCTCTCGTTTCCACTTCACGCCCTTGGAGCCCGGATCCGGTCCGGCCTTGCCGGCGCCTGTCCGGGCGGGCGCGGTTCCTCGGACCGCAGGGAAGCGGTCCTCCGGCCCTCTTCGTCCTCCTCTTCTGGTTCTCCGTGGAGGAAGGGCCGGTCGCTGGGGATGGACGCCGGGTCTTCGGGCGTCCGGGTGTCATCCGTTCCCTCACCCGCGCAGACCGAGACGCTGGATCAAGGCCTGATAGCGGGCATTGTCTCGCCGCTTCAGGTACTTGAGCAGGCTGTTCCTCCGGGCCACGAGGCTCAGGAGTCCACGGCGTGTGGACATGTCCTTGCGGTGGGTCCGGAGGTGTTCGGTCAGGTTGCGGATCCTCTCCGTCAGGAGGGCGACCTGGACCTCGACGGACCCGGTGTCTCCCTCGGAGCGGGCGAATTCCTGGATGATGCGTTGTCTGGCTTCCTGGCTGACGGTCATGGTCTCTCCTGGCTGCCGCCGGTCTGCCCGGCCGGGCCCGCGGGAAGCCGCGGGGCCCGGGAGCGCGGGGCTCCCTCCGGGCGTATGCGCCCTGCCCCCAGAACAGGAGTCTCCAGGCACAGGGTGGCGCGGAGTATAGCCGCCGGGAGGCCGGGACGCGAGGAAGGCCGGCCCTCAGTCCACCGGGAAGGGGTTGGAGACCAGGCTCCGGGCCCATCCGAGGGCATCCCGCGCCAGCTCGGCGAAGAAGAAGCCGGTCTCCTGGAAGCCCGCGGGCATCGTCCAGGCTTCGGCCTGGACGGTCCAGGTGGCCCCGGCACCGGCCCGGAGCGGGGGGGCGTCCCCGGTGCCGCTGTCCGGATCCACGAGGCCGGGCAGGGTCAGGATGCCCGAGGCGCCGGCGCTCGCCGGCACCCAGACGTCCCACTGGCGCGGGACGGTGTCGTTGTCCTCGAGGCGCAGGCGATAGTAGCCCGGGCCCGCTCCGAGGCTGGGGTTGAAGACGAGGTCCACGGGATAGGTCCCACCAGCCTGGTTGGCGAGGACGAGGGGGATGTCCGGGATGGTCACGGACGAGGTTCCCGGCGAGGGCTCGAGCACGGCGGGCGCCCGGGCCAGGGCCTCCTCGCCGTCGGCGTCCACGCCCCAGACCTGAAGCAGGATCTCGTCGGGCGT
>JALUUN010000330.1 GCA_027021325.1 Planctomycetota bacterium | reverse complement strand
TTCTGCCGTTACTTAGGGGCAGCGTCCGGGCCCTTCCCGGATTCGCGGCCGGGCCGGCCGCTCCCCGTTCCCGCCCGCCCCGGCAGGGGCGGCGCCTCAGCCGCCGATGAGGCCGGTGGGGTCGAAACCGACGATCAGCTCGCCCACGGAGGCGGCGCAGGAGGGGAAGCAGATCCCGCCGCTCATGACCTCGCAGCCCGCGTCCACGACCTGGTAGAGGACGCGGCCGCCGCCCAGATCCCCGATGGGGGCCAGCATCTGCATGCAGACCTCGTCGGCGGAGCCGCTCAGGGGCAGGCCGCTGTCGTCGGGATCGGCCGGAATCAGGCCGCCGCCGGTGCCGCCGCCGCCGTCGCCGGGATCGTAGGAAAGATCCATCCCGCTGAAGGGGAAGGGCAGCGTGTGGCTGGCCTGGGCCTCGGAATGGCTGCCGCCGGCGCCCGCCCCGCTGGCCTCGAACATCCGCACCTGGGCAAGGATGTCGTCGATCATGACCAGGCTCGTGCTCGAGGCGAGGGTCTCGCCGTCCAGATCCACCTTCACGGCCAGGGTCGTCGTGTCCTCGTTCTCGAAGAAGGCCCGGGGGAAGCGGTAGCGGACCATCTGGATCGTCCAGCCCGGGAAGATGCTCGGATGCTCCTCGAAGCCCAGGTACCAGCGTCCCAGCTGCGACATGGAACGCGTGACGGCGAACTCGGGGTTGCCGAAGTGGAAGCTGAGCCAGGCGGTGCCGTGTTCTTTCAGGCCGTAGACCTGCACGACGAGATCCTCGCCGACGGCATAGAGGTCCAGGTAGGTGGACGGAGCCGGGGCGATGCCGGGATGGGCGTCGTCGGCCAGGGGATCCATTCCCAGGAGGAGTTCCTCGAGATCCGGCAGGCCGTCCTGGTCGGAGTCGGGGGCCGCCGGATCGAGGCCGAGGCGCGCTTCCAGGGCGTCGTCCAGGAGGTCCAGGTCCTGGTCCGAGCCGACCTGCCAGCCGCTGTCGGAGCTGCGGGCGGGCAGGGGGCTCTCCACGGAAGTGACCGTCCAGAGGGCCGCTCCCCCGGCCGCGGCGGCCAGGAGCACGAAGGGGCGGTGGAGGCGGTAGGACATGGAGAGGAGAGAAACGTCCGGGGGACGGGACGCCGGGGGCGGGAGGCCTCTCGCCGTGGAGGGGGCGGAGAGGAGGTCCTTCACCCTAAGCGAGTCTTGCCGGACAGGTTACTGCAAATCGGACTGAATGTGCGCTCAGTGCCCCGGACCGGCGGGCCCCTCCGGGCCCTCTGGCAAGCGGCTTGCAGCGGCGGAAGCACAGGGTCGCCGGCCCGGCCTCCGCAAGTCCTTGCCCCGGCCGCCCTTCGGCGCCACCTATCCTCCTCCGCCGCCGGCCGCTATCCTGTTCCGCCCGCCGGTCCGCCGGCGGCCCGCGTGCGCCCGTAGCTCAGTTGGATAGAGCGACAGCCTCCGGAGCTGTAGGTCCCGTGTTCGAGTCGCGGCGGGCGCACCAATCCTCCGCCCCCGGCGCGCCGCCTGCGGATCCGCCCGGCCACCTCCGGAGGGACCCCAGACCAGGGCGCGGCACCAGGACCGCCAGGATCCTGGCCGCAGGCGGGACTGCGGATCCCGCTCCGGGATCTCGCCATGACCAGGGAGGCTCCGACCTTCGGTCCCGTGCGTCCCCTCTCTTTCCTCCTGCTTCTCGCGGCCCTGGCGGCCGCTCCCGCCCTCCGGGCCCAGGTGGTCCTGAACGAGGCGGTCGCCTCGAACCTGAAGTCGCTGCGCACGGCGGACGGCGAGTTTCCCGACTGGATCGAGATCGCCAATCTGGGCGCCTCTCCCGCCGACCTGAGCGGCTGGGGGCTCTCCGACGATCCCGCCGACCCCTTCCGCTGGGTGTTCCCGCCGGGGACGGTGCTCCAGCCCGGCGAGCACCGCGTCGTCTTCGCCTCCGGCGAGGGGCCGCGCCTCGCCGGTAACGACTGGCACACGGTAATCGACTGGGGCGATTCCTGGCGTTACTGGTCCGCCACCCGCGAACCGCCGCCCTCCTGGAAGGATCCGGACCTGGACGATTCCACCCTGCCCCTCGGGCCCAGTGGTTTCGGCTTCGGTGACGGGGACGACGCGACGCTGGTCACGAGCGACACGGTCTACATCCGCAGGACCTTCCCCCTCAGCCAGACGGACCTGGATGAGCTGGAGACCATGCTCCTGCACGTGGACTACGACGACGCCTTCGTCGCCTTCTTGAACGGCGTCGAAGTGGCGCGCTCGGGGATCGGCCTCG
>JALUUN010000329.1 GCA_027021325.1 Planctomycetota bacterium | reverse complement strand
CGGCGAGGGGCTCTTCGAGGATGTGCCCGGCGACACCGTGGTCTGGATGTCCCACGGCGACCGGGTCGAGGTCCTGCCGCCGGGCTTCCGCCGCCTGGCGCGCACCGGTTCCTGCCCCGAGGCCGCCGTCGGCCACCCCGAACGCGGCTGGTACGGACTCCAGTTCCACCCCGAGGTCGCCCACACCCGGGCCGGCCGCGAGATCCTCGGCAACTTCCTGCGCGGCGTCTGCGGCTGCCGCGGCGACTGGACCCCCGGCGACCTTGCCCGGGAACTCGTCGAGGGCATCCAGACCCGGGTCGGCCCGCGGGGCGAGATCGTCCTCGGCCTGAGCGGCGGCGTGGACTCCTCGGTGGTCGCCGCCCTGTGCGAGCGTGCCGTCGGCCGCCGCTGCCACGCCATCTTCGTGGACAACGGCCTTTTGCGCGCCGGCGAGCGCGAGCTCGTGGAGGAGGCCTTCCGCGGCCATTCGGCCCTGGACCTGACGGTCGTGGACGCCCGCGAGCGCTTCCTGGAGCGCCTGCGCGGCGTGACCGATCCCGAGGCCAAGCGCAAGATCATCGGCCACGAGTTCGTCGAGGTCTTCCGCGAACAGGCGGCTCGCTTCCAGGAGGCGGGCTTCCTCGCCCAGGGTACCCTGTACCCCGACGTCATCGAGTCCGTGGCCGCCCACGGCGGACCGACGGCGGTGATCAAGAGCCACCACAACGTCGGCGGCCTGCCCGAGGATCTGGAGCTGGAGCTGGTCGAGCCTTTGCGCTTCCTGTTCAAGGACGAGGTCCGGGAACTGGGCCGGGCCCTGGGCCTGCCGGCGGCCCTGGTGGACCGGCAGCCCTTCCCGGGCCCGGGGCTCGCGGTGCGCTGCCTCGGCGAGTGCCGGCCCGAGCGCCTCGAGGCCCTGCGCCAGGCCGACCGCATCGTGCGCGAGGAGTTCGAGGCCCGCGGCGCCGACCGCGGCCTCTGGCAGTACTTTGCCGTCCTCCTGGACGTCCGCTCGGTGGGGGTCATGGGCGACGCCCGGACCTGGGAGGAGGCCTGCGTGATCCGGGCCGTGGAGAGCCAGGACGGCATGACCGCCGACTGGGTCCTCCCCGAGCGCGATCTCCTCCAGACCCTGGCCTCGCGGATCATCAACGAGGTCCGGGGCATCAACCGGGTGGCCCTGGACGTGACCTCGAAGCCGCCGGGAACCATCGAGTGGGAATAGGGCTGGGAGTCGGGTTGGGGGCCGGGCTGGGAGCCGGGAAGGGAGCAAGGCTGGAAGCCGGGGGCGGGATCCCGGCCGGCCGCCGGGGCCCGGGTTCCGGAAGGGCTTGACACGAGCGTCCGGCCGCTATACTGGGACTGTGATGGCGCGCAGCTCGTCCAATCGGTCGTCCACGTGGACGTCCATGGGGTGGTGGCCCGGTCGGCCCGAGGGCTCCTCGGGGACCGGCGGCCTGCCCTGAAGCGCGCCAATCCTCCTCCGACTGCCCTGGGGCCTCCGCTCGACGGAGGCCCGTTTTTCTTTGCCCCGGGCCCCCAGGGACAGCCGATGAAGGAAGCCGGAACCCGCCCGTGAGACCCGCCCTCGAGACCTCCACGCCGCAGGACGCCGACCGCCACCGCCTCGCCTGGGCGGCCTGGCCGGCGGACCTCCACTCCCCGGTCCGCCTCTTCCTGGCCCTGCGGGCGGCGGGTCTGGACCCCTGCCTCCTGGAGTCCGCCGAGGGCCAGGACCGGCTGGCGCGCTACTCCTTCCTGGGCGTGCGCCCGGAGGCCCGCTTCCGCGGCCGGCCGGGGGCGAGCGAGGTGGAGGATCTGCGCGCCGGCGGGCGCCGGAGTCTGCCGGGCAGCACCCTGGAGGCCCTGCGTGCCCTGAACCGGGAGCTGCCCGCTCCGCGCCCGCCGCGCGGCTTCCCGCCCTTCCTGGGCGGCTGGGTCGGGGTCTTTCCCTACGAGTGGGCGCGCAGCCTGGAGCCGCGGGTGCCCGCTCCGGCCCGCGACCCCTGGGAACTGCCCGAGGCCCTCCTGAACCTCTACCGGGAGGTCGTGGCCTTCGACCACGCCGCCCAGAAGGTCCTGGTGATCCGTGCCTGTCCGGAGGGGGCGGCCGGACACGCCGAGGCCCTGGAGGCGGTCGAGGAGATCGGGGCTGCCCTGGAGCATCCGCCCGAAGCCGGCGGCGCCTTTCGCCTCCTGGACGCCGAGCCCGTTCCCTGCATGGACCGGCAGGCCTTCGAGGCGGGCGTGCTCGAGCTCCAGGAGGCCATCCGCGCCGGCGAGATCTTCCAGGCGGTC
>JALUUN010000328.1 GCA_027021325.1 Planctomycetota bacterium | reverse complement strand
AATCTGGCTGGACGGCCGCGAGTGGCGCTTCGGCATCCAGCGCGCGCCGCTGGCCGAGGACGGCCCGCGGATCCTCCTGGTGGACTGTCCGGAGCTCTACGACCGGGAGGACCTCTACGGCGACGGGCCCGACGAACCCCTGCGCTGGGCACTCCTGGCCCACGCCGCCCTCCACACCTGCCAGCGCCTGGGCTTCGCCCCGCAGATCCTCCATGCCCACGACTGGCACGCCGCGCTGCTGCCGCTGCTCGTGCGTACCCACTACGCCTGGGACCGCCTCTTCGAAGAGACACGGACGGTCCTGACCCTCCACAACCTGGGCTACCAGGGGGTGTTCCCCGCAGAGTGGGCGGAGCGCCTGGGTTTCGCCGGCGAGCGCGAGCGCCTGCCGGCGGAGGACCTGGCGCAGGGGGTCTTCAACTTCCTCAAGACCGGCATCCTCGAGACCGACCTCCTGACCACGGTCAGCCCGACCTACGCCCGGGAGATCCAGACCCCGGAGCAGGGCCACGGCCTGGACGGCGTCCTGCGCGAGCGTTCCGGACGCCTTCTCGGCATCCTGAACGGCGTGGACACCGGGGAGTGGTCGCCGGCAGAGGACCGTTACCTCCCCGCGACCTACGACGCCCGCGATCTCGCCGGCAAGGCGGTCTGCCGGGAGACCCTGCTCCGGCGCTTTCATCTCGCGCCGCGCGGCGAGGGCCCGGTCCTGGGCATCGTCTCCCGCCTGGTCTGGCAGAAGGGCATCGAACTCCTGGAGCAGGTCCTGCCCGTGGCCCTGGAGAGGGAGGACCTGCGGCTCTGCGTCCTCGGTACCGGCGAGGAGCGCTACGAGCGCTTCTTCCACTGGCTGCAGGAGGCCTTCCCGGGCCGGGCCGGCTTCCACTGCGGCTTCAGCAACGAACTCGCCCATCTCGTCGAGGCCGGTTCCGATCTCTTCCTCATGCCCTCGCGCTACGAGCCCTGCGGCCTGAACCAGATGTACAGCATGCTCTACGGCACCCCGCCGGTGGTGCGCCGCACCGGAGGCCTCGCCGACACCGTCCGGGAGTGGGACCCGGAGGCGCGGACCGGAACCGGCTTCCTGTTCGAGGCCTTCGAGGCCGAGGGCCTGTTCCAGGCCCTGACCCGGGCGCTCCGCGCCTGGCGCGACCCCGAGGGCTGGCGCGTCCTCATGCGCAACGGGATGCTCCAGGACTTCTCCTGGAGCCGCCGCGCCGACTCCTGGCTGGAGGTCTTCCAGCGCCTTCTCGCAAACTGATCCGCCATGCACGTCGCCTTCGTCGAACCCTCCTTCCCCGTCAACCAGCGGCGTTTCGTCCTTGGCCTGAAGAAGGTCGGGGCGCGGGTCACCGGCATCGGCGAGATCCCGGCCGAGGGTCTGCATCCCGAACTCCAGGCGGCCCTCGACGACTATGTGCGGGTGCCGTCGGTGGTTCACGAGCCCGCTCTCCATCAGGCGGTGCGGGCTCTCCAGGAGCGAGGTCCGGTGGACCGCCTGGAAGCCACGGTCGAGGCCCACATCCTGCCGGTGGCGCATGTGCGCGAGGCCTGCGGCATCCCCGGGACGACCTCGCGCACCGCCTTCCTGTGCCGGGACAAGCCGGCCATGAAGGAGGTCCTGCGCGAGGCCGGGATCCCCTGCGCACGCTCGACCGGGGCCTCCAGGCCGGAGGAGGTGCGGGCCTTCGCCGGGGAGGTCGGCTTCCCTCTCATCCTCAAGCCGCGGGACGCCGCCGGGGCGGCCGGCACCTACAAGGCGGTGGACGAGGCGAGCCTCGAGGAGGCGATCCGCGACTGCGGCCTGGACCGGGGCGCCCCGGCCGCCGTCGAGGAGTTCATCGAAGGCCACGAGGGCTTCTTCGACACCCTGAGCATCGAAGGGCAGCCGGTCTACGAGTTCATCTGCCACTACTACCCGAACGTCCTGCCGGCCATGCGCAACCGCTGGCCTGCGCCCAGGATCGTCATGACGAACCGCAACGACGCGCCGGGCTACACCGAGGTGCGCGAACTCTGCCAGCGGGTCCTCCAGGCCCTGGGTATCTGGACCTCCCCGACCCACATGGAGTGGTTCTACGGTCCCAAGGGCCTGCGCTTCTCGGAGATCGGCTGCCGGCCGCCGGGCGTCTGCGTCTGGGATCTGTACTGCGCCGGCAACGAATTCGATCTCTACGAGGAGTGGGCGCGGGCGGTCTGCTACGGCACGGTCGAGGCCCGGCCCAGCCGCCGCTTCGCCGCCGGCATGGTCTCGATCCGCCCGGACCGCGACGGAATCGTCG
>JALUUN010000327.1 GCA_027021325.1 Planctomycetota bacterium | reverse complement strand
CAGGAAGAAGAGGAGCTGCAGCAACCCGGCCTCGGCGAAGGCGTGGGTGGCGGTGGCGATGGTGACGATGCCGCCGATGCTGTCCTCGGCCTGGAGTTCGCCGGTCAGGAGGCCGCGCAGGGTGGCGAAGATCTCCAGGATCATGGAGCGGGTCTCGCCGAGCCCCAGGAGCACGGCCTCGCCGACGCTGTCGCTGCGGATGGGCTCCTCGTGGGCCTCGAAGGCGAAGCCGTAGTCCGGGCGCGGCATGGCCTCGGGCCGGACCTCGACGCTGCGCGGCTCTTCTTCTCCAGAGGCCGCCACCAGGAAGCGGAGGCTGCGGCCGGCTGCGGCCTGCACCGTCCGGCGCAGTTCCTCGAAACCGTCCACCGGCCGGCCGTCCACGCGCAGCAGGGTGTCGCCGGTGCGCAGGCCGGCCCGCTCGGCGGGGCCGCCCGGAACCAGGGCCACGCGCAGTTCCGGGTGGGTGTCCAGGGCCAGGTCCGCCAGGAGCTCGGGGAGGCCCTCCTCGGGGACCTCTTCCAGGAACAGGATCTCGCCTGCGCGCTGGACTCTCAGTTCCGGCAGATGGCCCCGGCGCAGGCAGGCGGCGGCGAGGTCGGCCGGCTGCAGGACGACCTCGCCGCCGGCACTCAGGATCTCGTCGCCGGGCAGCAAGCGGCCCTCCAGGGGGGAAGCCCGGCGGACCGCGACGACCCGGTTGCGCAGCTCCCGGATCCCGATCTGGGGCGCTTGGTCCTCGGCGGGCGGGACCAGGGGAAGGACCGCGCTCCGGCGCCGGCCCGCGGAGGATTCCCACTCCAGGGGCAGGGGTTCGGAGCGGAGCAGGGCGTACTCGAAAGCGATCCGGGCCTCCTGGGGGGTCCGCACCGCCAGACCGTGGAGAGCGAGGATCCGGTCCCCGGTCCGCAGGCCGGCCTCCCAGGCAGCGCCGTCCTCGGCGACGACCGCCCGCAGGGAAGGATGCACGAGGGGGCCGCCGACGCCGATCCGGCGCAGGCCCCCGTCTTCCCGGGGGAGGATGCGGTACTCATGGCGGGCGCCGGCGGGATCCCGGGTGACCACATCCACGGCTTCCCCGGCCGGGGCCAGGGCCACGGCGGCGACGACATGCTGCCAGGCCAGGGTCCGGCGTCCGGCGACGGAGAGGAAGCGTTCGCCCTCGCGCAGGCCGGCTTCCCAGGCCGGCCCGCCCGGCTCCACCGCGCCAGCCACCGGCGCGGGCATCGGCAGGCCGATGCGGAACAGCACCGGGAACAACACCAGGGCGAAGGCGAAGTTCATGAGGATGCCGCCGCTGTAGATCAGGAAGCGCCAGCCGGGCGAAGCGGCCCCCAGTTCCCCGGGTCGCGGCGTTCCCTGCTGCTCCTCGCCGGCCATGCGCACGTAGCCGCCGATCGGGAAGAGGGAGATCCGGAAGTCGGTGCCGTGACGTTCCCAGCCGGCGAGGCGCGGCCCGAAACCGAGGCTGAAGACCTCGACCCGGACCCCGGCGGCCCGCGCCGCCAGGAAATGGCCCATCTCGTGCAGGAACAGGAGCAGGCCGATGCCGAGGATCGTGAGCAGCGTCTCGAGCATGGCCTAGGACAGGCTGGCGCAGGCGCTGCGCACGCGTTCCCGTGCCCAGGCGTCGGCCGCCTCGATCTCCTCGAGGCTCGAGGCTTCGAGAGCGGGCATCTCCTCCAGGGCGAGGCGGCAGAGGCCGACGATGGCGGGGAAGGGAATCCGGCCCTCGAGGAAGGCCTCGACGGCGACCTCGTCGGCGGCGTTCAGGACCGCTCCGGCGGCGCCGCCGCGGCGGGCGGCCTCGAAGCCGAGGTCGAGGGCCGGCCAGCGGAGCGGATCCGGCTCCTCGAAGTCCAGGTGCCGGAAGAGTCCGGCGTCGAAGCCGCGCAGGGGCGCCGGGCGGCGCCCGGGCGCGTGCAGGGCGTAGTGGATGGGGAAGGCCATGTCCGGCGGCCCCATCTGCGCCAGGATCGAGCCGTCTACGAACTCCACCAGGCTGTGGACGACGGACTGGCGGTGGAGGAGGACGCGAATGCGGTCCGGGCTGACGCCGAAGAGGTGCACGGCCTCCAGGATCTCCAGGGCCTTGTTCATCATCGTCGCCGAGTCCACGGTGATGCGCGGGCCCATGTCCCAGTTCGGGTGGGCCAGGGCCTGCTCCGGCGTCACGGCATCGAGCTGCTCCGGACCGAGATCGCGCAGGGCGCCGCCCGAGGCGGTCAGCCAGAGCCGGCGCACCGAGTCCGGCGGCTGGCCCTGGAGACACTGGTGGATGGC
>JALUUN010000326.1 GCA_027021325.1 Planctomycetota bacterium | reverse complement strand
CTGCCGGGTCGGCCTCCCGGACCGGGGCACGCACATCCTCGGCGTCCACCTCGGTGAAGGCCGCGGCCCAGGCGTCGGCCACGGCGCCGTCGGCCGGAGCGGCCGCCGGTTCCGTCAGGCGCCAGCGGTGGTCCACGCGGCCGGCGCTCCGGGCCGCCTCCTCGGGACTCAGTTCCTCGCGCCGGAGCTCCCAGGAATCGGCGCCGGCAAGGTCCTCCCGGCGCAGGCGGAACAGGCGGTCCCAGTCCATCCCCCGGAACAAACGGCCGTCGATCCAGGCCCCGGGCCGGACCTCGGGCGGCAGAAAGCCGGGGGCCAGGACCACCTCGGGAGCGTCGGCACGGCGCAGGTAGAACTCCAGGAGCACCCGCGAGGGCTCCAGGGTCTCCTGGCGGCGCATGCGGCCGCCCAGGAGATGCACGAGGGTCTCCCCGCCCGGTCCGAAGAACTCCAGGTGGATGCCCTCTTCCTCGGTGACGCCGTAGAGGGCGTGCCGCTCCGGGTTGACGGAGACCACGTCGCGGGTCGTGACCGCCGCCAGCCGGTCCACCAGATAGATCAGGCGCTCGGCGTCGGCGGGATGCCCGCCGCGCTCCTCGACCACCCACTGGCGATCCACGAGGACGAGGTGGGTCTCGCCCTCGGGGCTGGCGATCCGGATGCGGCGCAGTTCCCTCCGGCGGGTGCGCAGCTCCGGCGCCAGGGGCTCGATCCGGGCGGCGGTGCGCTCGAAGGCATCCCCCTCCCAGGGCCGGTCCACGGCGAGACCGCCGCCCAGGCTGAGGAGGGCGAGGAAAGCGAGGATCCGGGTGCGGCGCCTCACCGCCGGCCCTCCCGCAGGCGGCGGAGCCGCCGGCCGCGCAGGGCACTCCAGGCCAGGCCGAGGAGCAGGACCCCGGCCGCCGGCGCCAGGGTGTTCCCCCAGGCGATCCGCCGCACGCGCTCGCGGGCCTCCTCGCGGGCGATCCGGTCCTGCTCCTCCGGATCCGCCACGCCGCGCGCCTCGGCGCGCTCCAGCCCCTCCCGGTAGAAGTCCGGAAGGCGCCGCAAGCGCAGGCCGCGGTTGCGCAGCTCGAGGAGCTCCTGGTCCTGGGCCAGCCAGTCCACGAGGTTTTCGGCGAAGGCCGCGTTCTGGTCGTCCTGGAGGATCGGGTTGCTGAAGACGTCGGCGTCACCCAGGACCACGAGGATCCCTCCCTCCCCCTGTTCCTGGAAGGGCGGCGAGGGATCCTCCTGGCCGGGACGCAGGCGCGGCGGCGGGACGGCCTCCGCTTCGAAGAAACTGGAGAAGGCGCCTTCCAGAACGGCGGCCAGGGGAAAGGCCCGGGGCGGCCCCGAGGCGCGCGCCTGGCGGTCCAGGGCACGGAGGTTCTCGACGCTGAGGTCCAGGGAGATGTCGAGGGGCAGGGTCCAGGCCCGGGGCGAGGAGTGCAGGAGGTAATCCACCCGCAGCCCCGCCGCCGGCCGCGGCGCCGCCACGGGATGGCAGAAGACGAGGAGCAGGTGGCCCAGGGAGCGGGTGGCCGGATGCCCGGCGTCCAGGGAGGCGCCCTCCAGGACCGGCGAGAAGCCGAAGGGCATGCGCACCTGGCGCACCGTCGGCACGCCGTTCACCTCGATGGTCTCGGGCACTGGATTGTGGAAGCACGCCTCGTCCCAGACGAAGGCCGGCTGCACCTCGACGCCGAGACGGCCGAGCCAGGGATCGAGGCCGGTCTCGATGCGCTGTCCGCCCTCGCCGGGCTGGAAGCGGAAGTGCTCGTAGAGGAGCAACACCCGGCCGCCGCGCACCAGGTACTGGTCCAGTTCATAGATCTCGCGCGGGCTCAGGTCCTCGGGCCGGGCGACGATGAGGAGCGTCAGCTCCGAGTTCAGGTCGCGGCCCCGGTCGAGCTTCACTTCGACCACCTCGTAGCGGATCCCCAGGATCTCGCGCAGGCGCTCGAAGACCCGTTCCGGGGAGGCCGCGAGTTCCTCGACGCCGGGCAGCGGCGGCGGAGGAGGAGGCTCGCGGGAGAAGAAGCCGACCCGCGGCCGGTGCCCGGCGCGCAGGGCCCGCAGGCGCGTGACGACGGCGAACTCCAGCTCCTCCGGGATGATGAAGGGCAGGACCTCGGTGCGGTCGCGGTAGCGGATCTCCAGGCCCTGGTAGAGGTTCAGGAGGCTGACCCCGCCGATCCCCTGCCGCGGCCTCGGCACCGGCACGATTCCGGCATGCTCGGCGTGGCGTGCGGCAGCCAGGTCCCGGGTCGGATCCACGGTCTCCACGGAGATCCAGCCGTCCGAGGCGG
>JALUUN010000325.1 GCA_027021325.1 Planctomycetota bacterium | reverse complement strand
GAGGACCACGCGGTAGTCGGCGGTGTCGGGGATGGCGCCGCCGGAAGTGAGCGCGGTGAGCCGCGCCCGGCGCGTGCCGCGCAGCCGGCCGCGGACGCCGTCGCGGTGCAGGAGGGCGCCGCGGCCTGCGGTGTGGAGAGCCACGACGCGGTCGAAGTCCTCGCGCCGCAGCTCCCGCCAGGGCCAGGCCCGGCGGAAGCGCTGGAAGAGTTCCTCCTCGTCCCAGGTGCGGGCGGCGCACTCGGCGACGATCTGCTGGGCGAGGATGTCGCGCGGCGCCCGCGGCTGCGGGGTGCGGTCGAGGAGGCCGCGGCGCACCGCCCGCATCAGGGCGGCGGCGGCGACGAGCTCGTCGCGGGTCAGGGGGAAGAGGCGCCCCTTCGGGACGCGGCCGACGCCGTGGCCGGAGCGCCCCACGCGCTGCAGGAAGCTGGCGATGGAGCGCGGCGTGCCGAGCTGCACGGCGAGGTCCACGTCGCCGATGTCGATGCCCAGCTCCAGGGAGGCGGTGGCGACGAGGCAGGGCAGCCGGCCCTCCTTCAGGGCCTGTTCGGCGGCGAGGCGGCGCTCCTTGCTGAGGCTGGAGTGATGGCAGCCGACGCGCTCTTCGCCGAGGATCTCGCTCAGGCGGGCGGCGGTGCGCTCGGCCATCTTGCGCGTCGAGACGAAGACCAGGGTCGAGCGGTGTTCCTCGACGAGCTGCGCCACCCGCCGGTAGATCCCGGCGAAGGTCTCGTGGCTGCAGACCGTCTCCAGGGGCGCGTCCGGGATCTCGACGGCGAGGTCCAGGGGGCGGGCGTGGCCGTGGTCCACGAGGGAGCAGCGGCGGCCGGCTCCCACGAGGAAGCGGCCGACCTCCTCCAGGGGTTTCTGGGTGGCGCTGAGGCCGATGCGCTGGACCTCGCGGCCGCAGAGGGCTTCCAGCCGCTCCAGGCTCAGGGCCAGGTGGCTGCCGCGCTTGTCGCCGAGGACGGCGTGGATCTCGTCCACGATCACCGTGCGCACGCGCTCGAGCAGGCGGCGTCCGCCCTCGCTCGTCAGCAGGAGGTAGAGGCTCTCCGGCGTCGTGACGAGGACATGGGGCGGGCGGCGGAGCATGCGGCTCCGCTCGGAAGCGGGGGTGTCGCCGCTGCGCACCGCCACCCGAAGTTCCGGAAGGTGCGGGGCCCGCTCGCGCAGACGGGCGAGGGGCGTCTCCAGGTTGCGGCGGATGTCGTTCCCCAGGGCCTTGAGGGGGGAGACGTAGAGGACCTGGGTGGTCTCCTCGAGGGCCTCGCCCTGACGCAGGAGTCCGTCCAGGGCGTGGAGGAAGGCGGCCAGGGTCTTGCCCGAGCCCGTGGGCGCGGCGACCAGGACATGGCCGCCGGTGCGGATGCGTGCCCAGGCCTCGGCCTGGACGGGGGCCGGCTCGCCCACTTCCTCCCGGAACCAGGAGGCGGTCTCCGGGAGGAAGGAAGCCAGGGGATCGGGCCGGGCCATGGGGTCATCCTAGGCCGGGCCCGGAGGCCGGGGCGGGCTCAGGGGACGATGGTGAGGATCCCCGGAGCGGAGCTGTAGGCCGGTGGCAGCCCGGGGGGGCTGGCGATCGCGGCGAGGGCGGCGGTCTTGCCTACGGCCTGGGCCGGGAGGCCGCCGGGGGCCCCCAGGAGGGCGGCGCCATCTCCCTGGGCATCCAGGACGCCCGTCATGCCGGAGGCGAAGGGCAGGAAGCCGTAGTCGCCGAAGAGGGTGCGCAGGAAGACCTCGTCGAAGGCGAGGGGAACCTCCAGGCCGAAGACGCTCGTACTGCCCGTGCCCGCGAGGGAGAACAGGATCTGGTAGGAGTAGCCGCCGGCTTCGGCGGGGAAGTCGAGAACCAGACCCTGGACGCCGCCCTGGGAAGCGGAGAAGGTGCCGCCGTCGGGGAGCAGGAGGAAGGGCGAGTAGCGCCAGGCCCAGACGCCGGTGGTGCCGCCGGCGAGGAGCTCCGGGATGCCGTCTCCGTTGAGATCTCCGGGGCTCGCCAGCAGGTCGCCCATCTGGCTGCCGGCCGTCGCCAGGGGCGTCTGGTAGAGCTCGCTGCCGTCGGCGCCGGAGAGGAAGAGGACCTGGCCGGCGTCGCCGGCCGTTCCCGGGGCTCCGACCGCGGCCTCGGGGATGCCGTCGCCGTTCCAGTCCCCCACGCCGGCCAGGGCGCTTCCCAACCGGGTCGCGGGAGTGCGCGAGGCGGCCCAGAGCAGGGAGCCGTCCGCTCCCGAGAGCGTACGGACCCAGGGGGTGGTCAGTCCGTCGGCCAGGGTCGCGGCGGCGAGGTCGAGGAG
>JALUUN010000324.1 GCA_027021325.1 Planctomycetota bacterium | reverse complement strand
AAGATCCACCCATCCTATTTGTAATCAAGAATTTTGCGATTCCCGACATCCCATGGTCTCCAGGGGTAGGCTTCCCGTGCACTCTCAGGAATCCCCTTTTCCGGACGGCCATGTTCCCCCTTCCTGGCAGCTCTCCCCGCGGGCGCCTCCTCGCCGGCGCCTTCCTCCTCCTCACAGCGGCCTGCGCCCATCCCGACTACGGCTCCTCCCCCGGCGGCGGTTCCGCAGGCGGCGGCGCCGGCGGCGGCGGCAACGACCCCTGCGACGCCAATCCCGCCCCGAGCCTCGAGATCCTCGAGCCCGGAGCGGATCTGGAGGTCCGGATCGGCGAGCCCCTCTTCGTCACGGCCGTAGCCGACGACGAGGAGGAGGCCCTCCTGGATCTCTTCCTGGACGCCGACGGGGACCTCTCCACCACCGGCGACCAGGTCCACGTCGCCGGCCCCGTCCCCGACGAGAACGGCCAGGAGATGCTCTTCCAGGTGGACACCTCCACCCTGGAGCCGGGTCTCGTCCAGGTCCTGGGCCGCCTCGCCGACTCCTGCCAGGAGGTCGTGGCGGCCGCGCCGGGGCGGGTCCTTCTCACCGAGAACGCCTCCCCCACCCTGGAGATCCTGAGCCCCGCCACGGACACCTGCGCCCGCCCCGGCGACCTCGTCGGCGTCACCTTCCGCGCCGACGATCCCGACGACGAGGCCCTGGTGGACCTGTTCCTGGACCTCGACGGCGATCCCGGGACCACCGGCGACCAGATCGCCTGGGGCGGCCCCTTCGTCGAGGCCGACGGCGCCGAGGTGAGCGTCGAGCTCGACACCACCGGCGTGCCCGAGGGCACCTGGTTCATCCTCGGCCGCATCGAAGACAGCCTGAACGCCGCCGCCTGGGCGGTGGCGCCCGGCCGCCTGAGCCTCGCCGCCACCGGCTGTCCGCCGGCCATCACCCTCCTGGAGCCCGCCGAGGACTTCACCCTGAAGCTCGGCGAGACCCTGCCGGTTCTCTGGGCGGCCGATGACCCGGACAGCGTCGCTGCCGTGGATCTCTTCGCCGACGCCGACGGAGATCCCGGAACCACGGAGGATCAGCACCTCCTCCAGGGCGGCCTCCTGGAGCAGGACGGCGCCACGGTCGAGACCCTCGTGGACTTCCAGGCCGCAGGCCTCGGCGAGGGCCTGTGGACCATCCTCGGCCGCGTGGACGACGGTGAGAACCCGCCGGCCTGGGACGCCGCTCCCGGCCGCGTCGAGACCGTCGAGGACCTGCCTGGCTCCATCACCCTGCTGGAGCCGGCCGCGGACTTGGCCCTGGAAGCCGGTTCCCTCCTCAGCCTGCGCTGGGTCGCCGAGGACCCGGACGAGGAGGCGCTCGCCTCCTTCTTCCTGGACGCCGACGGCGACCCCGGAACCACGGAGGACCAGTGGTTCCTCGCCGGACCGGTGCCGGAGCAGGACGGGATCGAAATGGCCCTGGACGCGGACACCAGCGGCATCCCCGAGGGCTCCTGGTTCGTCCTGGGCCTCCTCGAGAGCACCCTGGAGACGGTCCACGACCTGGCACCGGGCAAGGTCTGCCTGTGGAGCGGCTCGCCGCCGCCGGACCTCGATCTGCTGGCGCCCGCGGAGGACACCACCCTGCTCCTGGGCCAGCCCCTGACGGTCACCTGGGTCGCCGAGGACCCTGGCGGCACCGCCGAGGTCGGGCTCTGGCTCGACGCCGACGGCGAACTCGCCACCGAGGACGACCGCCTGAGCCTCGGCGGCCCCTGGGCCAGCGGTGCCGGCGCCGAGGTGAGCGTCGAGATCGACACCACAGGCCTCGAAGCGGGCACCTGGAGCCTGCTCGGCACCATCAGCGACGGCAGTCTGTGCGGCCCGATGCACGACTTCGCCGACGGCCGCATCACCCTCGAGGAGGACACGAGCGGCGACGGCTGCGCCCTGGCCCTGGGCGGCTTCTACGCCGACGGCGCCGGCGGCGTGGCAGCGCTGCCCGACGGCGGCGCCTACGTGACCGGCAGCTTCGAGGGCAGCGCCACCTTCGGCGCCTTCACCCTCACGAGCGCCGGCCGCTCCGACATCTTCCTCCTGCGCCTGGACGAGAACTGCCAGGTCCTGTGGGCGGTTTCCGCCGGCGGCGACGGCGACGACCACGGGCTCGACGTCTGTGTGACCAGCGATGGGGGCGCAGCGATCACCGGCAGCTTCGACGACGACGCCGTCTTCGGCGCCGGGGAACCCAACGAGACCACCCTGGAGCACGACCACAAGGACGACCTCTTCGTCGCCCGCTACGGCCCCGACGGCCTGCTGCAG
>JALUUN010000323.1 GCA_027021325.1 Planctomycetota bacterium | reverse complement strand
GAGCCGCGGTCGAAGAGGGCAACGGCGTTGCGCAGGCGGCGTTCCGGGATGAGGTTCTTCTCGACCCGGCCGCTCGGGAGGATGCGCGCCCCCTCGAAGTAGGAACTGGTTCCCTCGTTGAGCCAGCCCGGGATGGTGCCGGTCGTGATGGTCCGCGTGAACTGGTGGCTGGCCTCGTGGAAGAGTGTGCTCCACAGGTCCTCGAGGCTCCCGCCCTCACTGCGCGGGTCGTAGGTCACCACCCGGTTGTCCGAGGAGTAGAAGCCCTTCACCGAGGGCGGCCGGCCCGGGTAGAACCGGTCGAACTCCTCCCGGCTGCGGAAGACCTCGACCCGGCAACGGGCCATGTTCCCGCCGCGTTGCTTGTGCTGGTACACCTCGCGGTAGAAGCGGTTCATCTGCTCCATGGCGAGGAGGACCTGTTCGGCGAGCTCGTAGCCGAGGTCCGTGACCACGGTGTAGTTGTTGCCCTTCAGGACATGGGGATCCTCCCAGGTGGAATGGCGGGCGTTCTCGCGGGCGATCCAGGCGCGGCTGCGGCGGCTGCCGGAGCGAAGCGGCACGTCCACATCGGATTCGAGGAGCCGGTCCAGGATCTTCGCGTCGCCGAGGAGCTTCTCCAGCCGGTCCTCCGCCGCCGGCCGCTGGCGGGTGTCCAGGGAGCGACGATAGAGCTCGACGGCGTTGGCGTAGAGGCGCCTGCGGGAGGCGGTGCCGGCGAGGTCGAAGAGGGCGCGTTCCAGGTCCTCCTTCCAGGCCAGGCCCGCGAAACCCTCCGGGGCGAGGGCTTCGAGGCGTGCCTGCAGGCGGCGGGACAGGGCGGCGGAGGGTCCGGCACGGCGCGCCAGGAGCAGGTAGCGCAGCGCCCGGTCGGGGTCGCCGGCCGCCTCCCAGGCGCGGCTCGCCCGCTCCAGGACCTCGGGATCCCCGGGGGCCAGCTCCAGGTCCTCCTCGAGGAGCTCGAGGACCTCCAGGACGCGCTCGGGATCCCCGGCCTGCTCGTCCAGAGCCGGCCCGTGCAGCCGCTCCCGGCAGCAGTCCGGGGCTTCCTGCGGCGGCGGGGCCAGGGCCAGGAGGAGGAGAGGGGTGAGGAGCGGAGGGGCCACGGGCGGGGTCGGGACGGGGATCCCGAGATCCTACGGCGTGCCGGCCCCGGCGATGGCTCGGAGTACCGCGACGGGTTCCGGGTCGAGTCGGCACCCGATGGCAGGGTTCTGCGCAGCGATGTCGGGGGACCTCGGGCGGCCGTGAGCCATGGGCATGGCCAAGGGCGGTCTCTCCTGCCCCGGCAAGGCCCCGAGGGCGGCGGCCTTCTTCGTCCTCCACGGCGACCAAGGGCCTCGCGCCCGGGGACCGGATCCAGCACGGGGCGCCACCCGGCCAGGCCGGCTGTCATAATCCCCGCTTCCCATGAGCTGGATCCCCCTGGCATCCCGCCTGGGTCTGGAGATCGCCCTGGGGTACCTGGTCTTCCTCCGGATCCTCGGGCCGGCGCCCGTCGGGCGCTTCTTCTACCGGCTCACCGGTGGGACGGCGGTCGTGGCGGCGCTCCTGGCCGGTCTCCTGGATCTCGTCGAGGTCCTGCAACGGGGCGAGGCGCGGACCGGCGACGCCCTGCGCCTGGCCTCCCTCGCGGTCCTGGTCCTCGTCTCCGGCCTCGTCCTCTCCGGCAAGCCGCGCCGCCGCCGGCGCGGTCTCGCCGCCGGCATCGCCGCCCTCGGCCTGTCCCTGGCGGTCCGGGCCTTCGACGGCGGTTTCGGCGCCGGCCAGCTGGCCGCGGACCTCGCCGGCGCCGCCGTTGCCGGCGGCAGCTGCTTCGCCATGGTCTTCGGCCACGGCTACCTGACCGTCCCGCGCCTGCCCCTGGAGCACCTCCAGCGCATCCAGCGTGCCCTGGAGATCGCCTTGATCCTGCGCACCGGCCTCTCGCTCCTGTTCCTCGGCCTCGCCTGGGAGGCCGTCCGTGCGCCGGACGCCTGGGGACGGCCGGGTCCGGGCATGGCCGGCTGGCTGGACCTCGGCGTCCGTTACGGAGCGGGCCTGTTCCTGCCCCTTCTCCTTTCGCGCATGACCGGCAGCAGCCTGCGTTACCGCAACACCCAGTCGGCCACGGGCATCCTCTACGCCATGACGATCATGGTCTGGATCGGGGAGGCCCTCGCCCTGCACCTGGAGCGCCAATGGGGGACGCCGCTCTGAATCTCCCGCGCCGCGCCTGGCTCGAAGGCGCCTGCTCGGGCTGCGGCCGGGGCTGGCGCTGTCCGGCCACGGACCCGGCGCCGCCGGCCTGCAGCCACTGCGGGAGGGAG
>JALUUN010000322.1 GCA_027021325.1 Planctomycetota bacterium | reverse complement strand
CGGCCTGCTGGGCACCGGCAGATTGTCGAGGAACCAGTCGTAGAGAGGCCGGTGGTTCTCGAATTCCAGAGTGCAGAGTGAATGGGTGATGTGCTCGATGGCGTCGCTCTGGCCGTGGGCGAAGTCATAGGTCGGGTAGATGCACCAGCGGTCGCCGGTGCGCGGATGGGGCACTTTCTTGATGCGGTAGATCACGGGATCCCGCATGTTCAGGTTCGGGTGCGCCATGTCGATCTTCGCCCGCAGGACGCAAGCCCCCTCCTCCAGCTCCCCGGCGCGCATGCTCTCCAGGAGGGCGAGGCTCTCCGCGGCCGGCCGGTCGCGCCAGGGGCTGTCGCGGCCGGGCTCGGTCAGGGTCCCGCGGGCCGCCCGGATCTCCTCGGCGCTCTGCTCGTCCACGTAGGCCTTGCCCTCGCGCACCAGGTGCACGGCCCATTCGTAGAGCTGTTCGAAGTAGTCCGAAGCGTGGTACAGGTGCTCGCCCCAGTCGAAACCGAGCCAGCGCACGTCCTCCATGATCGAGCGTGCGTAGAGCTCCTCTTCCTTCTCCGGGTTGGTGTCGTCGAAGCGCAGATGGCAGCGGCCGCCGAACTCCTGCGCCAGGCCGAAATCCAGGCAGATGGCCTTGGCGTGGCCGATGTGGAGGAAGCCGTTCGGCTCCGGGGGGAAACGCGTAACCACCTTCTGGTGGTGGCCGCTCCGGAGATCCTCCTCGACGATGCGGCGGATGAAGTTCGAGGAGGCGGGGGTCTCGGCGGGGCTCATGACGGTCGCAGGGCCGGAAGTGGACCGCATAGGATAGCCCGCCTGCGCCGGCCGGCCTTGCGCGCCCCGGCTGCCGGGTTAGAAGGGTCCATGGACTGTCTTCCGGACGCCTTCCTCAGGCTCCAAGCGCTCCGCTCCCTCGTCGGCAACACCCCTCTCCTGGAGATCCACTACCTGTGGGAGGGCCTGCCGCGGCGGGTCTTCGCCAAGGCCGAGCACCTGAACCTCACCGGCAGCATCAAGGACCGCATGGCCCTGCACATCCTGGAGCAGGCGGTCCGCCGGGGCGAGCTGGAGCCCGGCGCCCCCCTCTTCGAGGCGACCAGCGGCAACACCGGCATCTCCTTCGCCGCCCTGGGCAGCGCCCTCGGCCACCCGGTCACGATCTTCCTGCCCGACTGGATGAGCCGCGAGCGGGTGGATCTGATCCGCAGCCTCGGCGCGACCATCCGCCTGGTGCGGGCCGACGAGGGGGGCTTCGTCGGGGCCATCGCCCTGGCCGAGCAGGCGGCGCGGGCGGCCACCGGCGGCTTCCTCCCCCGGCAGTTCGCGAACCAGGACAACGTGGGTGCCCACGAGCGCGCGACCGGCGCCGAGATCCTGGCCCAGCTCGCGGCCCGCGGTCTGCGGCCCCACGCCTTCGTTGCGGGGGTCGGGACCGGGGGCACGGTCATGGGCGTCGGCCGCGCTCTACGCGCCCGGTTCCCCGACACCCGCATCCACCCTCTGGAGCCGGCGAGTTCCCCGACCCTGAGCACCGGCTGCAAGAGCGGCAGCCACCGCATCCAGGGCATCTCGGACGAGTTCGTGCCGCCGATCGTGGACCTCCGCGCCCTCGACCGTGTCCTGGCCGTGGACGACGGCGACGCCATCCGCATGGCCCAGGCCCTGGCGGCGAGCCTCGGTCTCGGCGTGGGCATCTCCTCGGGTGCCAACTTCCTGGGCGCGGTCCAGGTCCAGGAGGAACTCGGCGGCGACGCAGTCGTGGTGACGGTCTTCCCGGACAGCAACAAGAAGTACCTGTCCACGGACCTGAACCGCCCCGAGCCGGCACGGCCCGAACACTGGACCGACCGGGTGCGGCTGACCGGCTATCTGCCCGTGGCCCGGACCTGCGTCACCTGCCGCGCCTCGGGCGGCGGCCTGGCTACGCAGGGCTCGTGTCCGGAGCCGGTTGCCCCACCGCCTGTCTGACGCCCCCGATCCTCCATGGCCTTGTTCCTGGAGCCCGCCCTTCAGGACTCGGGCGGGGCCTCGTGATGCGTCTTGCGGATGACAGGGCGGCCGGGGTCAGGAGCCGGATCCGGCACCGGCTTCCTCCGCCTCCGGGACGGCCGGGACCGGGTCCCCCGGCGCCCATTCGTCGAAGACCACGCCGGCCACGTCCACCGCGGCACAACGCAGCCCGCGAGGGCCGATCTCGACCCGGATCAGATGGTGGCGGCTGGCCGCCGCCGCCAGCCAGGGCCGGGAACCGGGATCCGGCGCGAGCTGGAGATCCGCAGCCCAGGCGCCGTCGCCCAGGAAGACCACGCCCTCGGGGTCCACCCG
>JALUUN010000321.1 GCA_027021325.1 Planctomycetota bacterium | reverse complement strand
CCGCTCGCTTGCACCCCGGCCTCGTCGAGGTGCGCGAGGACCGCGTCGTCCTGCGCTCCGGCCGGGTCCGCCTGACCCTGCTCCAGCCCACTGCCCTTCCTGCCGACGGCGAATCCTGAACCATGCGAAGCCTTCACCTCCTTGCTCTGACCCTCTCCGCCCTTCTCGGCGCCGCGTCCGTTCAGGCCCTCCCGGCCCAGGAAGACGCCGCCCAGGAGCAGCCCGTCCTGACCCGCGACCAGCTGCGGCTCCTCACCTACGAACCGGTCTGGCGCAACGCCCACTCCCTCCTCCAGGTCCTCGATGGCCAGGGCTGGTACCGGACGCTTCGGATCCGCGAGTCCGGCGAGACGACCGGCGAGGGGGATCTCCTCAGTGTCGACAACATGACGGTGCTGGAGGGCGACCTCCTCCTCTACGACCGGCCCGAGCGGGTGGACGCGATCCTCGCGGTCCTGGCCGAGCTGGACCGCAAACCCGCGGCCTCGCGGGAGGACGCGCCGGAACCGGCCCTGGAGCTCTATACCGCCCAGCACCTCGATGCCCGGACCCTGCGGGACAACCTCATCCTCTTCATGCCGGAGGCCAACAGCCCCGAAGGCGCTCACGCGGGCGAACGGCAGGTCCTGGTCGAGACCGAGGACCGGACCGGCCAGGTCATCCTGCGCGGCCCCGAGGACCTCGTGAACGACGCCCTGTCCCTGCTCCGGGCCCTGGACCGTCCGCCGGCGCGGGCCGGGGACGGAAGTGAGCAGAACCCATCCCCTGAGGTTCTGATCTACCGGCCCCGGGCGGTGAGCCTCCAGGGCCTGCAGGCCGCACTCCAGTCCTTCATCCGGCCCTTCCGCTACTACGACGAGCAGGGCCAGCCCGTCCAGGTCTCGACCAACATCACCTGGTCCTTCCAGGACGGCATCCTGACCATCCGCGACTTCCCGGATCAGGTCCAGCGTATGCGAAGCGTCCTCGAGCGGATCGACCAGCCCGCTCCCCAGGCGCTGCTCAGCTGCATGATCCTGAAGGGCCGGGACGACGAGCAGGGGAGCGCACCCGCGGAGCTGAGCGACGCCCTGCGCGAGATCCTTCCCTACCGCTCCTACTCCGTCGAGGCCACAGGCGCCGTGCGCCTGGCCCTGCGCACCGGCAGCGAGATCGGCCTCACCATGTCCGCGCTGCCGGCGGAGGGCCGCCCCGAGAGTTTCGTCCTCAACGCCGCGGCCGGGGCCTGGGACGACGAGCGCCAGGCCCTCACCCTGAACCGCTGCCAGGTGAGCGTGACCGGCTACGGCGACACCGCCCCGGGGCCGGGCGGCCAGCAGATCTTCCGCACCGACACGACGGTCTACGCCGGCGAGTACGCGGTCCTCGGTGTCGCCGGTGGGGAACCGCTCTTCGTCGTCCTGCGGCTCCTGCCGGTGGACGCACCGGCCGCCCGATAGCGGCGGAGCTCAGCCGCCGTAGCCGAGTTCGGCCAGTTCCTGCGCCAGATCGGGGTCCGGCTCCAGACGGAGCGGGACCCCGCGCTGCTTGCGGTCGCCGGCGGCGGCCTCCTCCCGGTGCCGGCGCCAGGCGGCCTCGAGCTCCCGCACCCGTTTGCGGCCTTCCGGCGTCGCCGCCAGATCCCGGCTCTCCCGGGGATCCTCCTGCAGGTCGTAGAGGCGCCGGGAGAGCACACCCCCCGGCCCCTCCTCCAGGACCAGCTTCCAGCGCCCGTCGAGGCGCACCGCAGTTCGTCCTTCGAAGCTCGCGATCCGAAGCCGCCGCCCGGGCACAGGCTCGCGGCCCTCGATCCAGGGCATCAGGCTCCTTCCCTCGACACCCTCGGGAACGGGCAGACCGAGGTAATCCAGGACCGTGGGCAGGACGTCGCTCAGCTCGACGGGAGCCGTGATCCGCCGGCCGCCGTAGCGCCCGCCCGGGAAGCGGATCAGGAGCGGCACGCGCAGCTGCTCCTCCCAGATGTGGTTGTGGCCCACCCAGCGGTGCTCGCCGAGGCTCTCCCCGTGGTCGCTGGTGACGATGAGGAGGGTCCGGTCGAGAACGCCCTCCGCCTCCAGGCGGGCGAGGAAGCCCCCGAGGAGGTCGTCCGTCATGGCCACGCCGCCGTCGTACATGCGGCCGAGATGGTCCAGCTCCTCCTCGGATGGGGGATGGACCTCGAAGAAGCGCTGGAAGGCCGGCGGCCCGCACAGACTGCGCAGGTCGAGGGGACCCTCGTAGTCCCCCGCCCACTCGCTCCGCCAGGGCTCCGCCGGCCAGTAGGGGCAGTGGATGTCGTAGCTGTGGAGAAACAGGAAGAAGGGCTCCTCATCCCGCCCCTGCC
>JALUUN010000320.1 GCA_027021325.1 Planctomycetota bacterium | reverse complement strand
CCTGCCCGCCCGGGTCCGGGTCGTGGAGCACCTGGGAGACCGCATGGACCGGGTCCTCGAGGGTCCGGGCGGCCTTCGTCTCGTGGCGCGCTCCGAGACGGGTCCGGGCGGGGGCGAGGGCGAGGCGGTCTCCCTGGGGCTCCGGGAGGGCGCCTGGCACTGGTTCCCGCCGGAGGAGGACGAGGCCGGCGACGCCTCCTGAGGCGTCTCCGGGGGCTCAGCGCACGCGCTGCAGCTCGACCTCGGCGAAACCCGTGGAGGCCCGGCCCAGGGCGGCGCCGTCCAGGGCCAGGACACGGATCTCGAGACTGCGAACGGCCAGGGCCTTCGGGAAGTCGATCACGCTCTTCTTCTGGACGAAGAGGGACAGGTCCGCCTCGAGAACCAGGTCGTCGTCGTTCACGCGGACCTCCACCCGGGACACCAGGGGATGGCGGAGGTGCTGGAGCTGGTTGTGGCTCGGGCTCAGGAGCAGGCGGTTGGCCCGGGCCGGGCGGCCGAGGCGCAGGCGCAGCCAGGGCGAGGCGTCCTGGGCGGCGAAGGTCCAGGCGGTCCCCATCCAGCCGTCCACGGCGCGGTCGGCGGCGGCGCCGTCCCAGGAGCGGGAGCTGGCCTCGGCCACCACCGGAACCCGCCGCAGGAGGTTGCGCAGGTCGTCCTCGGGGTAGGAACGGCGCCAGGCCCCCCGCGGGTCGAGGATGCGCACCGCCAGCGGCGGCGAAAGGTAGAGGTCCGGGACCGGATCGTCGCCCTCGTTCAGGGGCGGCAGCTGGAGCTCGGCCACGGCCTGGATCTCCCACTCGCCGGGCTCGGGCAGGGAGGCCTGGAGGGCGAAGCGCTCGGGGCCCGCGGGGTGATCCGGATCGCCTTCCACCGTGCCGAGGGTCAGGAAGTCGCCGGCGCCGCGGAGGGGGCGCGCGCGGTACTCCACCTGCCGCACCCGCGGCCCCTGCTCCTCCTCGCCGGGCCACAGCGCGTACTGGAGGTCCGGTCCGCCGAAGCCCTGGATCCAGACCGTGAGCGGCGTGTCGCCGGTGGCGCGCAGGCGCAGGGGCGCGGCCGGGTTCTCCTGGGTCCAGACCGGCGTCTCCCAGGCCAGGGGCGGCCGTGGCGGTGCTTCGTCGCCTCCGGTCACGGCCAGGCCGGCCGTCGCCCGGGACAGGAAGAGGAGGGCGAGGCAGGTGTCGGTCTGGGCGGTGGGGGAAGAGACACCGGTCCAGCCGCCCTGGGCGTCCTGGCGTCCGACCAGCCACTCCGCTCCCAGCCAGTACCAGGGGTGGGGGCCGATCTCGTCCAGACCGAGGAGGCTTCCAACCCGCTCCAGGCCGTAGAGGTGGTAGAGGTGCCAGGCGGCGACACCCGGGTTGGCATCGACCGACCAGTTCCACTGCAGCCAGGCGAGGCCCGCTTCGAGGGCGCGGTCCACTTCCTTGCGTTCCCGGGGCGGCAGGCGGTCGCCGAGCTGTTCGCGGCAGATCGCCAGGGTGGCGATGCCGGCGGTGGTCATGGAGCCGGTCGGTGTTCCCCCGGCGCGGTAGGCGAAGCCGGCGGCGTAGAGCAGGTCGTTGCCTGCCCGCACCTGGCCTTCGGGGCCGCGGGTCCTGAGGACGCCGCGGAGCATGCGCTGCCAGACCCGCGGCGGGACCTCGATGCCGGCCTCGGCGGCGGCCCGGAAGGCGAGGGCGGCGAAGACCGTGTTCGAGAGGTCGCTGCCCTGGCCCGGGCCGTAGCGCCACAGGCCGTAGTGACCGCTGTCGCTCCAGTCCGCCATGCCGGCGGCGAGCTGCTCCAGGAAGCGCCGGTCCGCGGGGTTCCCGAGCGCCGTCAGGGCCAGGATCACCGTCGACACGGCGTAGGTCTTCTCCGGCGGGTGGGTGCGGATCCAGGCCGCGGCCTGCAGCACGGCGGGATGGTCGCGGGGCACACCGGCCTTGAGGAGGGTGTAGAGGGCGAGGCCCGTATAGCCGCTGCCGTAGCCGTCGTTGGCGTAGGACCAGGAGCCGTCCAGGAGCTGGCGCTCCAGGAGCCAGCGCACGCCGCCGTCGATGGCGGTGTGGATGCGGCCCTGGAGGGCTTCCCGGCCGGGCGGCAGGCGGCGGCCCTCGGTCATGCGGAAGGCCCAGGCGCCCGCGCCCTGGGTGACCTTGACGAACAGGTGGTTGACGCCGGCGCGGAGGGGGAGTTCCAGGTAGTGGGAGCGGGGGTTCAGGGGGCGTGCGCCGTCGAACTCGAGGAGGAGCTGTCCGTTCAGCCACAGGCGGAGCCCGTCGTCGCTGCCGCAGGAGACCGGCAGGACGGAATCGGTCGCGGAGCGGATCTCGCGGTAC
>JALUUN010000319.1 GCA_027021325.1 Planctomycetota bacterium | reverse complement strand
CGGTACCAGGCAACATTCTCGTAGAGCGGGGTGCCGTTCACGCTCACCGTGTCGTAGGTGAACTCCTCGCCCTCGACGAACTCCTCGACGCTGACCTCCGGCACGTGACGCACACGGGCCACGGCCTCTTCGAGCTCCGAGGGCTCGCGCACCGGCCAGGTGTCGGCGGCGCCGGCGCCGGCCACGGGCTTCACGATCAAGGGCAGGCCGATCTCCTCGGCGGCGGCGCGGATCTCGGCCTCGGTCGTGGCCCGGCGGTGCCGCGGCGTGCGCAGGCCGGCAGCGTCCAGACGCTGCTTCATCAGCTCCTTGTCGCGAAAGGCCCGAGCGCGCTCCCGGTCCAGGCCCGGCAGGCCGAAGGCCTCCCGGAGGCGCGCGGCGAGAAGCATGCCCGGCTCCCAGAGGCATTCCACGCGGTCCAGCTCGGTGCCGCGCAGCCAGGCCCGAAGCTCCTCGATCACGGCCTCCTCGTCCCAGAGGTCCGGAACCCGGCGGTAGTCGGACAGGGCCTCGCGGGCCTCCTCGGGGAGCGCCGCCAGGGGCTGGTCGCCGAGTCCCAGGACCTCGGCGCCGGCGCGCGCCAGGCCGCGGGTGAAGAGCGGCATCTCCAGAGGGAAGCCGGGGGAGATCATCAGGACGCGCATGCGGTTCCTCCTCTCTGGACACCCACGGGTACGCTCAAACGGTCTCCACCTTCACCCGCTCGAGGATGCGGCGCATGCCCTCCTCGACCGCTCGCGTTTCCGGGTGGCGGAGGATCAGGTAGCCCTCACCCTCGTAGCCCGTGGAGCGGGGCTGCCCGGGCCTCGGCAGGCGCCCCTCGACCACGAGGTCGCCGAGCTCCCGGCGCAGCTCCTCGAAGCCGCGGACACCGGCCACCGCCCGTCCGCCCTGGCCGCGCAGGTAGACCGCGCCCGCGGCGTAGAGGCGCGGCGGCGGCTCGAACCGCTCGTGGATCTGAAGTTCGGCCCAGACCCGGTAGAAGTCGCGGTCGTGGGCCCAGGAGAGCAGGCTCGTGAACTGGGCGCCCGGCGGCCGCGCCGCGACCTCGGAGATGGCCAGACTGCCATCGGTCCGGCGGAACCACTCCATGTGGGTCATCCCCGTGACCATGCCGAGCACGTCCAGGGCCGCCGGCCCGGCGCGCCGGATGTCCTCGAACTCCGGCCCCGAGATGTCCCGAGGCAGGAGCACCGCCCACTGCAGCCAGGGCTGCTCCACCACCTCGAGGGGCGTCGGTGAGTAGACGGAGATGGAGTGGAAGAGGTGGCGGCCGTGCAGGCTGACGCTGTCGAAGGAATGCTCGCGGCCGGTGATGAACTCCTCCAGCAGGACCGGCTCGCCGGCCTGGACCGGCCAGGCACGCAGAGCCGCCTGCAGCTGGACGGCGTCCTCGACGCGGAAGGTCTGGCGGGCGCCGGCCCCGGCGGGCGGCTTGACGATCAGGGGAAAGCCGATCTCCTCCGCCAGGGCCAGGGCTTCGTCCCGCGAGCGCGCCAGGCCGTGGCCGGCACAGGGCAGGCCGTGCTGCCGCAGGAGATCCTTCATGCGCGCCTTGTCACGGAAGTTCCGGGCCTCCTCCACTCCCATGCCGGGGATGCGCAGGCGTTCGCGGACCTCGGCCATGGGCTCCTGGAGCTGCTCCAGGATGCCGAGCAGCCGGTCCACTCCGCCGAGGCCGGCGCCGAGACGGCGCACCCCGGCCTCCAGGGCCCGCGCGTCCAGCATGTCCGGCACCCGCAGGTGCCCGGCGAGGCGCGCGCGGAGCTCCGCCGGCAAGCGCGAGGCCTCTTCCTGGGAGACCACCCCCACCACCGCCTCCGGAACCTCCAGGGCCGCCCGGAGGAAGCGCAGAGTGCTCTCCATCGCGTATGGCACGGCGAAGACGACGCGGCGCATGGGCGGTGATTCTACGGCCGCCTAGAATGGTCCGCCGCCCCGGCCACCGGCCCCGGGGCTCCCCCCATGGACCGCCTCCGGATCTGCCTCGCCGCCGCCGAGGCCGCGCCCTTCGCCAAGACCGGAGGCCTCGCGGACGTGACCGCGGCCCTGACCCGGGAACTGCACCGGCGCGGCCACGACCTGCGTCTGTTCCTGCCCCTGTACCGGCGGATCCGCGAGGCCGCCCGCAGCGAGGACGCCGCTTTCGAGCTGGAGCCCGACCCGGAGCTCCAGGGGCTGCCCATCTGGCTGGACGGCCGCGAGTGGCACTTCGGCATCCAGCGCGCGCCGCTGGCCGAGGACGGCCCGCGGATCCTCCTGGTGGACTGTCCGGAGCTCTACGACCGGGAGGACCTCTACGGCGACGGGCCCGACGAACCCCTGCGCTGGGCACT
>JALUUN010000318.1 GCA_027021325.1 Planctomycetota bacterium | reverse complement strand
GATCCAGGGCGGATGCTCCAGACTCCGCTCCAGCCAGGGAGTCGAAGCCGCGACCAGCCAGTCGCCCTCGCCCCAGCCGTAGAGAACCGCGTTGCCGGCGGCGTCGCTCACCGCCCGCGCCGTCCATCCCGCCGGGGCGGGAAAACCGCGGGCCGGCCGGGCCTGGAGCAGGATGCCGGCCTGGGGCCGTCCGCCGGCGCGAAGCTCTCCACGAACGGCGCGCAGGGGCTCGGAGGGCCAGAGGGATCCTCCCTCCGGCACCTCTCCGTCGAGGCTGAGGGCCGCCGTCCGGCGCAGGCAGCCGGAACCGATGGCGAGAACCAGGTCCCAGGTGCCCGGAGGAAGGACGGCCGTCGCGGCCCCTCCTTCGTCCTGCGGAAGCCAGAAGACCTCGCCCTCCCCGGTTCTGGCAAGGCCCAGGGCGCGGGGCCGCGGAACCTCCGGAGACCGGCGCAGTCCGTCCAGATCGAGGGACACCCGCCGCGGGGGTTCCGCCGAGGCCAGGAAGGAGAGGTCGGGGAGCAGGCCCTTCCCCCAGGGGCCCGCGGCCCAGGGGATTCCTCCCGGGTGCAGGCGCGCCTGCAAGCGGACGCCCGGCCCCTGGCAGCGGCCGTCGAAGGAGAAGCGGCCCGCTCCCTTCAGGCGCCCCGCCTCGTTCTCCTCCGTGGAGGTCCACCGTCCCGCGGGCGCCGCCTCCACGGCGAGCGATGCCCAGGCCCCTTCGGGCAGGGAGGGGCCGCCGCCGCCCGCCACGGCGACCGGTTCGAGGAGCATCCGGACCTCCGCCGGCAGGGCCTCCCCCTCCAGGAGGGCGCCGCCAATCCAGTGGCGGCCCCCGGCAAGGACCTCCAGCCGCAGGGGGCCGGGCGGCCGGGCGAGCCGGGCCTGCCCGGAGAGGCCGGTCCGCGCCCAGGCGGCGGAGCCGAGGAACAGCGGCCGGAGCAGGACCTCCGCGCCGGGCACAGGCCGTCCCTTCGCATCGGCGACGAGGATCGCATGGCTGGCCGGCGGCCGGACTCGCAGAACCACCTCGCCGAGGCCGGAGGCCGCCAGGAATCTCCGGCCTCCGGGCCGGAGCTCCACCAGGGAGGGCAGGAAGCCCTCGGCCTGGATCACGGCGAAGAGATCCTCGCTGTCCAGCGCGGGGGGAATGGCGACCTTGCCGTCCCGGTCCGCCGGGAGGACGGCGTCCGGGCGATGGCGGGAAGGGAAGCCAGCTTCCCGGAGGCCGGGCCGCGAGCGCCAGAGCGACAGCCGGGCCTCCGGCAGGGGCTGCCGCCCCGGACCGCCCAGGATCAGGAGTTCCCAGCCCACGGCAGGAGGCAGCAGGGTCCGCCCTTCCCGGACGAGCCGCGCCCGCCGGTCCCTGGCAAGGCGGAGCGGCGCCGGGGAGGCGCGTGGCGCCGTGTCCTCGGGGAGCACGGCGCCGGACGAATCCACGGCCGGCCCCGAGAGGACGCAAGGTGCCGGCTCCTTGAGCTGGCAGGAAGGGGCAGCCAGCGGAAGTGCGAGGAGAACGGAGAGGACCGCTTTCATCGGGGGTGTCCAGGCGGCTCCCAGACACTGACACAAGTGGCCAACGTCAACTCTGCCAGGGAATCCCGTGGATCGTGGGCCAAGCGCAGGAAGGCGTCGTAACAGGAATCCAGGTCGGCATTGTGCTGCTTGCACCAGGAAGTTGGCCCCCCGAATGAAAGACAAACAGAATGCATCACCTCGTGTCGGATGATGTCCATACAACCGCCGCCCGAGCACTCCGGACGATACCGGGCGCCATCCTCACTGTTGGAGGCATTCAGGCAACAGAAGTAGATAGCACCTGGAGAGCCGAAGTTCAGCAGGTTGAAAGCACAAACGCCGGGCCGGCAGGGCACGCAGCCCCCATAGGAAATGGCACCTGGATTCCAGCCGTGGTCGACGCAGATTCGGTCCATCGCGTTCCTCACAGACGGGTCGACTTGTGCGAGGGCAGCAGGATCCTGATGCCGCCATGTGGTGCACGTAGAAGCCATCTCCGCCTGGACTGCTCCGACGTCCTCCGGCCCACAGGGACAGTTGCACTCTTCATCCTGGCCTGGTTCGGCCTCCCTGGAGCCGGGAGAGGATGGTTTGTCCTCCGCCGACAGGCCAGTCGGATCCATTCTGTTCGGTGGATTCCCTGATACAAAACTGTACAGATTCAACCCATCCACGTCTCCCAGCGGATCCCGCGCCGTCCATGCTCCCGTGGCCGGCTCCTGCCAACGGATCGTGCCGACGAAGGCAGGGGCCGAGGGTCTGACGCCGGAACGGCGTGAAGAATGCCCCACGAGAAAGAGCGGGAGGATCGAGAGGGC
>JALUUN010000317.1 GCA_027021325.1 Planctomycetota bacterium | reverse complement strand
AGGACGTCCTTGTGCGACTCCGCCGAACCGATGGTGGTGACGATGCCCTCGCCGACCCGGGCGATGATCGTCTCCTCCGTGGCGCCGCCCACCAGGCGTGCGATGTTGGTCCGCACCGTGATCCGCGCCTTGGCCAGCACCTGGATGCCGTCCTTGGCTACCGCCGCGACCTCGGTCTTGCCGCTCGCCGGATTCGGACAGTCGATGACCTTGGGGTTCACGCAGGTGCGCACCGCGTCCAGGACATCGCGGCCCGCCAGGTCGATGCCCGCCGCCGTCTTGAAGTCCAGGGGCAGGCCGGCCCGGTCGGCCGAGATCAGGGCCGTGACCACCGGAATCACATGGCCGCCGGCGAGGTAGTGTGCCTCCAGGGAGCGCTGGTCTACGCCCGTGAGTCCCGCCTGCACGGCCATGATCCGAGCGCGCACGATCACGGCAGGGTTCACCTTGCGCAGGCTCATCGCCACCATGTCGAAGAGGCCGATGTCGGCCTTGGCGAGCATGCTCTGGATGTACAGCGTCAGGTACTTCAAGAGCATGATCACCAGGACCAGGAGGACGATCCCGAGGATGCCGAGCAGCACCCACCAGAACCAGTCGGAGTCGCCTCCCTGAAGAAGCGGCAGAACAGACAAGGGGTCGAAGATCACGATGCGTCCTCCGTTGCGGCTTGCTGAACGATGATGCGGTTGCCCACGGTCTGGATGACCTCGACCGGCGTGCCGGCCTCGAGGTGTTCGCCGCGGGTGACGACGTCCACCCGTTCGCCGTCGATCTCGGCGATGCCCGCCGGGCGCAGCGGGCTCAGCGCCTGCCCGTGGCGGCCGACGAGGCCGCGGGCGTTCTTGTCCACGGCGGCACGCTCCTCCGGCGTCCAGTCCACACCGCTGGCGAGCATGCGCCGGCCCAGGGGGGTGCGCGGGAACACGCGGAAGGCCAGGACCACCAGCGCCGGCAGGCAGACGCCGATGACGACGAGGAAGGTCCAGCCGGCTCCCGAGGACTCCTGGAAGGCCAGGACCACCGAGCCGATGAGGGCCGCGCCGGCGAGGATGCTCAGAACCCCGAAGGAGGGGAAGAACACCTCCGCGGCCACCAAGCCGAAGCCGAGAAGCAGCAGGAAGATGGCGGCGGTCATGGGTCGGATCCGGCGGGCTCCTGCGCCGGGCGGACCAGGAGCCCCGTGCCCCGGACGCCCACCACCTCGACCGGCGTTCCGGGCTCCAGGAAGGCCCCGGTGCTGCGGGCATCGTAGGGCTGCCCCTCGACCTCCACACGGCCGGCCGGGCGCAGCGGCGTCAGGGCCCGCCCCCGGTACCCGGCCAGGGCCCCCGGCGGACCGGAGCCCTCCAGGGCAGGACCGGCCACCGAACCGGCGAAACCCGGCGGCGGCTCCGCGGTCAGGCGCGAGCCCAGGCGCGTTCGGGTGAAACGCCGGACGAAGACCATCGAGATCGCAGGACCGAGGATGGCGAGCCCGAAGAGGAGCAGGAGGTTGCTGCGCAGGGTATCCCACTGCACGGGATCCCCGGGCAGGACGAAGTCCTGCATCGCCAGGAGCAGACCGGCGCCGAGACTGAGGATGCCGGCGGCCCCGGCCACCAGGGTCCCGGGCAGGAGGAAGAGCTCGACGCCGAGCAGGACGAGCCCGAGGAGGACCAGGAGGATCTCCGTCCACTCGGCCAGCCCGACCAGCCAGTTGCGTCCGAGGAACAGCGCCAGGAGCACCACCGCCAGGATCTCCGGCCCGCCCAGGCCCGGCATGTTCCAGGCCACGACCAGGGAGAAGGCAATGCCCAGGAGCAGCAGCCAGGACCAGGCGCCCAGGGTCAGGACCAGGTCCTCCGACCAGGTGGTCTCGATCCGCACGACCGGCGCTCCCGGGGCGCCGAGCCCGGCCAGGAGCTCCTCCTCGCTGTCGGCGATGCCCTCGCAGTAGCCGAGTTCCCGTGCCTGGAGAGCGGTCAGGTTCAGGAGCTCCCCGGCCTTGCACAGGGTCCGCAGCACCTCGCGCACGCGGCCGGACTGCTGCAGGTCGTCCAGTTCGCGGCCGGTCACGATGCGCAACTCGCCGTCCACGTAGACCTCGTAGACCTCGACCTGATCGTCCACGAAGGCCTCGGCGATGGCCGGGTGACGGCCGTGTTTCTCCGCCCAGGCCCGGAACTCGGCGCGGAAGGCGGAGTTGTACTTCTCCCGCAGTTCCTCGAGATCCTCCAGCCCCGGCATCGGCGCCGGCCCCAGGACCACGGTGGCGCTGCCCATGCTCGCGTCCGGCGTCATCCAGATCTCCTCACAGCCCACCGCCAGCCAGGCGCCTGCCGACCAGGCACGGTCCCGGATCCAG
>JALUUN010000316.1 GCA_027021325.1 Planctomycetota bacterium | reverse complement strand
GACCAGCCCCTCCTCGATCTCGGCCTTCAGGGGCGGCGCCTCGGGCGGCCAGGAGGCCCGCACCGTCTCCAGAACCTCGGCGACCTCCCGGCTGAGATCCACGGGCTCGGGGCGGGCCTGGAAGGCCTCGGCCTCCAGACGGCCGACGGCCAGGACGTTCTCGACGAGGCCCTCGAGGCGGGTAAGGTCCTCGAGGATGCCGGGGACGAGCTCAGCGGCGCGCTCCGGCCGGCGCTCGGCGGTCTCGGCGGCCATGCGCAGGCTCTGCAGCGGCGAGCGCAGCTCGTGGGTCACGGCATGGACGAAGTTCGACTGCTGCAGGGCCAGGAGTTCCTCGCGCTGGAGGCTCCGCGACACCGCCCGCAGCATCCACGCCAGGAGGACGACGAAGAGCGCGCCCTCGCCCAGGACCATCCAGCGCCGCAGGTCGCGTTCGCGGGTGATGCGGGCCAGGGCCTCGTCCTGGATCTGGGGCCTCGGGCCGCTTCCGTCCGGCAGGAGGACGATGCCCGGGAAGTCGGCGGCGCGCTCGCGCCAGGCTTCTTCCAGGTCCGTGCCCGCGGCCCGGGCCTCGCGCAAGAAGGCGGCGGCGGCAGCCTGGCGCGCCTGCAGCAGGCTGATGCGTTCCTGGCGCAGTTCCTCGGCCGCCCGCCAGATGTGGAGGCCCCACCAGCCGAGCTGCGCGAAGAAAAGCAGGGCCAGGAGGAACAGGATCCGGCGGGAGCTGGCGAGCCTCACGGCGGCGTCATCCTAGCGGTGCAGGGGCGGGAAAAAGGCCCTGGCGGGAGAGCGGGCGGTTCCCATAATGCGCCGTCCGGCCGTCCAGAAGGCACCGGGGCGGACCGGTCCCCCTCCCCCCGGCCCGCGGCCGGAGCCCCGAAGACGCAGACGAATGACGCCCGAGGACTGGCCTCCCGTCGTCCTGGTGGAAGACGCCGCCGCCCTGGAGCGCGCCCTCCGGGAGTGGCAGGCGGCGGGGGTCGTGGGCATGGACACGGAGTCCAACTCCTTCTACGCCTACTGGGACCGCCTGTGCCTGCTCCAGGTCAGCACCGAGGACCAGGACTACATCGTGGACCCCCTGGCCCTGGGTGAGGACCTGCGCCGCGTCGTCCCCCTGCTGGAGGATCCGGAGGTCGTGAAGATCTTCCACGCCGCCGAGTTCGACCTCATGCTCCTGCGCAAGGATCTGGGCGCGAAGGTGCGGGGGCTCTTCGATACCCAGGTGGCCATGACCCTGCTCCAGCACCAGCGGACCGGGCTCGCGGCCCTGATCGAGAGCATCTACGGCCTCCAACTCTCCAAGAAGGAGCAGCGCTCGAACTGGGGCCGACGCCCCCTGAGCCCGAGCCAGATCGACTACGCCCGCATCGACACCCACTTCCTCGTGGACCTTCGCCGGCGCCTTCTGCCGGAACTCGAGGAGAAGGGAATGCTTGGGGCGGCGGAGGGGGAGTTCCGGCGCCTGGAAGAGGAGGTTCTGCCGCCGCGGGAGCCGGACCTCGAAGGCTGGCGGCGCCTGAAGGGGGCCCGGGACCTCGACCCGGAGACCGCCGCACGCCTGCGCGCCCTCTTTGTCTGGCGCGAACGCACCGCCCAGGAGGCCGACGTGCCGCCCTTCCGGGTTCTCGGCAATGAAGCCCTCCTGGACCTGGCGCGGCGTCCGCCCCGGGACCTGCGGGAGCTCGCGGGCCGCAAGGGGGTCGGCTGGCGCAAGGCCCGGCAGGCGGGGGAGGCGATTCTCGGCGCGCTCCTGGAGGCGCGGGACGAGCGCGTGGACGATCTCAGGCCGAAGCGTCTGGACCCCGCTGAGCGGCGCCGGCGGCGCACCGAGCGCGAGAACCTGGAGGCCCTGCGGCAGTGGCGCAAGAGGGCGGCCCGGGAACTGGGGCTGCCGAGTGAGCGCCTGCTCCATCGCCGGCACCTGGAGGCCATCGGCAAGCACCTGCCGCGCAGCTCCGAGGAGCTCCTCAAGGTCGTGCCCTTCAACGACTGGCAGCGCGAGCACCTGGAGGCCTCGCTTCTGGAGGTCCTGGAGCGGCTGCCGGATCCGGAGCAGGCCTGAGGGCTGGCCCTGGAGTCGCCATCGGGTCTATCCTCGGGACGTGGCCCGCCCGACCTCCCCGCTTCTCCGCACGGTCGCCCTCCTCGGCCTCGCCCTTCTGGTTTGTCCCGCCTGCGTCATGGACCTGAGCGAGATCCAGGAGCATCCGGATTGCTGTCCCGCGGCCGGACCTGACGGGGCGCGCCGCTTCCAGGACCCCCTCCACACCGGCGCCCGTCCCGAGGGCGTCTGCCGGGACGCCTTCTGGGCCGGCGAGGACTGCCGGCGCGGCGCGGAGGAGGGG
>JALUUN010000315.1 GCA_027021325.1 Planctomycetota bacterium | reverse complement strand
CTCCTCGGCCGCGGCCGGCGGCGCCTGTGGCTGGAGGTCAAGGGCGTCACCCACCGCGAGGGCCGGCGCGCCCTCTTCCCCGACGCGGTGAGCGCCCGCGCCGCCCGGCACCTGCGGGAGCTCGCCCGGCTGAAGGAAGGGGGCGAGGGCGAGGCCGCGGTCCTCTTCCTCTGCCAGCGGCGGGGCGTCCGAAGCGTCGGACCGGCCCGTGCCCTCGATCCGGACTTCGCCCGCGCCTGGGAGGAGGCGCAGACCGCGGGCGTTCGCTTCCTGGCCCGGCGCGTGCGCTGGCGCCGGGGCACGATGTCCCTCGGCCCGACGCTGGCCGTGGAGCACCCGGGTTCCGACAACCGGAAAGGCCCCCGGACGGACCGGTAGCCGGCGGCATCTCTTTGCCGTGGTAGATTGGGTTCCCCCTGGGAAGCGTGGAGGAATGCCATGCCCGACCGCCTCGCGCCCCTCGCCGCCCTGCTCCTGCTGCCGGCGGCGGCCGCCGCCCAGGATCCCCAGCCGCCGTCTCCGGCGCCGCCGGTGCGCGTCCTGCCCATCGTCGGCAACCCCTCCATGGATGAGCCCGACGCGATCCTCGCGAACCTCGACGCCGGGCCCTTTGTCGCCGGCAATACCTGGTGGGACCACGACGGCGACGGTGTCGTCTACATCGAGACCCGCGTCGGTTTCCTCTGGGATCCGGCGGACGGCGCCCGCGTCTTCCGCGTGGACAATGCCACCTACTGGACGGCGCACGAGCACCTCCCCGCGGCGGTGGCGGACACCGGTGCCGTCGCCGGCACGCGGGTCTTCCGGTTCAGCCTGGACTTCGACCCCTTCCTCTGGACGCCGGCCGGCGGTCTCCAGATCCTGCCGCTCCCCGGCCCCGGCTGGTACGGCACGGCCACCTGCCTGAGCGCCGACGCCTCCCTGGTCGGCGGAACGCTCCGCCCCGGCCCCTTCGCCAGCGACCCGGCCTCGGCGGCGGCCTGGGACGCGACCGGACTCCGCCTCCTCGACGACGGCGGCGCCCTCTGGTCCGAGGTCTTCGCCGCCAGCCCCGACGGACGCACCCTGGCCGGCGACGCCGGGCCCGGTGCGACGGCTCTTACGGCAGTGCGCTGGCGTGACGCCGTCCTCGAGGTCCTCGGCGCGGTTCCCGGCCAGATCTCGAGTTCGGCACGCTTCGTCTCCGCCGACGGCCTGGAAGCCCTGGGCACCGCCCTCACCGCGAGCGGCACGGTCCTCGTCCACTGGGATGCCCTGGGGACGCCCAGCTCTTGGGCGCCGCCGGCGGGCTGGAACCTCCAGGAACTGCGCGCCGCGAACCCCACCCTGAGTGCGGCCGTGGGCGCCCTCGCGGACGCCTCCGGCAACCAGGCGCCCTTCCTCTGGACGCGGGCCGGCGGCTGGACGGTCCTGCCGGAGGCCGGGCGGCCGGACGACTATGACCAGAGTGTCGCCCTCGACGTCTCCGACGACGGCCGGCGGGTCGTCGGCCAGCTCCGGGCGAGCGCCATCTTCAACGGCGACCCGCCCTCCCTCGGTTTCCTCTGGGTGCGGGGCCAGGGTCCGATCCTGGTGAACGATCTCCTGCGCCTCGCCGGCGATCCCGATCCCGACGCCTGGAGCGCCTGGGCGATCCGCGGCGACGGCCGCCAGATCGCCGTCACCGGCAACCTGGACGGCGGCGACCCCCACGCCACGAACTCCGCGCTTCTGGATCTGCGCCGCTGAGGCGCCTCAGCCCTCCTTGGGCAGCAGGACGACGCGGCGTTCCCCGCCGTCCTCGAGGGCCGCGGGAAGCTCCAGGAGCACCGGCTCGTAGCCCGGCGAGGCGACGGTGAGCCCGGCCTCGATCCCTGCGGGCAGATAGAGGTGGAGGCGATTCTGGGTCAGGAAGCTGTGGCGGCTCTCCCGCCCGCCCTGCTCCAGAGTGATCTCCACCGGCTTCAGGGCCCCGCCGGCCTCGTCCACGACCTCCAGGACCAGGGGCCGCACCAGGCCTTCGAGGCTGCGCGGCTCCAGGCGCAGGATCTGACCCTCCAGGAGCTCGAGGCTCTGGGCGGCGAGGGGCTCGAAGCCGAAGTCGCAGTAGAACTCGAGACGAGCGGGTCCCGGCGGCAGGGCGTCCCAGTACCAGGCACCGTTCTCCCAGGAGGGCAGGGTGGTCCGCTCGCCTCCGTCCATGCGGTAGCGGATGCGCGCCCGCACTCCAGGAGTCCCCTTGGGCGGATCCAGAGGCAGGACCACGCGGGCGCCCTCGCTGAGAACCACGGTGACCTGGGCCTGGCCGGGCAGGACCGGCAGCCGCGCCGGGGTGAAGCCGGCGGCCTCCACGCCCAGGCGGGCCTCCAGGTCC
>JALUUN010000314.1 GCA_027021325.1 Planctomycetota bacterium | reverse complement strand
GGATGGCGCCCGCCCCGTGGGTCGCCAGGAAGTGCAGGGCCCCCCGCTCCAGGAGGTCCAGGAGGTGGGCCTGGACCCCCACCTTGACGACATGGGCGCCGAAGGCCACGCCGACCCGGTGTCCGCCGCGGACCGCTTCGCCCCAGCGGCGGGCCAGGAGACGCAGGTCGCGGCCGCCGTAGATGTCGGGCAGGGCCTCCAGGAACTCCCCGAAGCCGGGCAGAAGCGGCAGCGCCCGGCCCAGGGAAGCCCGGTCCACCAGACTGGGGCGGGAGTGGAGGGAGACGGTCCGGGGGGCCTGGCTCATCGCGGCAGGGCGCCGGACACCTCCTCGGGGGGACGGGTCCGGTAGCGATCGTGGATCCAGAGGTACTGCTCGGGGTGGCGCCGGATGACGTCCTCCAGGGCCCTGTGGATGCGGCCGGTCCATTCCCTCAGGGCCTCCTCGCCCTCCCGGCCGGGAGCTTCCGCCCCCCGGATCTCCCGGACGCCGACCAGGAACCGTCCGCCGGGCCGGCGGAGGCACCAGGATACCAGCAGCGGAGCCCCGGTCCGCAGCGCCAGGGCGGCCGGCGCCCGCTCGGCCGCCGCCGGAACGCCGAACCAGTCAGCAAAAAGGGGCTGGTGATGGGCGTTCTGGTCGGCGATGAGGACCACGGTGCCGCCGGAATGCAGATGCCGCATCAAGCGCAGAAGAGCCCCCTGGCGCGGGACCACGGCCAGGCCATGGGCGTTGCGCAGGCGCTCCAGATCCCGGGCGAGGTAATGGTTGTTCGGCCGGCGCATGGGCAGCATGACGCGGAGGCCGAGGAGGTGCAGGGCGGGGGGCAGGAACTCGAAGGCGCCGAGATGCCCCTCGACGACGACCGCGGGGCCCCGGGCCAGCCGGCGGAGGATCTCCTCGGCGCCGGGCTCGAAGTCCAGGCGCTCGCGCAGGTAGTCCAGGGCGTCCCGGCGGCGGCTCAGGACCATGGCCTCGGCGGCAGAGCGGCCGAGGCTGCCCAGGCTGCGGCGCAGGATCCGGTCGCGCTCCGCCGGGCTCCGCTCCGGCAGGGCGCGCTCCAGGTGGAGCCGCCCGAGGGCGCGCCGGCGCGGCAGAAACCAGGCCAGCCGCGCCAGGCGATCGGCGGCGGCCGCTGTCCGGGCGAAGGGGAGGCGGGAAGCCAGGGCCAGAAGGAACAGCGCCGGCCGGCTCAGGAGCCACGGCACGAAGCCCGGCCGGTGCTTGAAGCGGCGCCGCAAGCGCCGCCGCCAGGCCCGCCAGCCGCGTTCGTTGCGGCGGCCCCCGTTCACGGCTCCCCCAGGGTCCGCGCCTCCGGGTCCGCGGCGGCCCACAAAGGCTCGATGCGTGCGGCCCGCACCGGGAGGCAGATGCGGTCGAGAGCCTCCTCCCAGGTCTCCTCGCCCTCCAGGAAGACCCAGTCCACCCGCGCCACCCAGACATTCGGGCCCACCCGCCCGCGCAGTTTCACGGCGTCCTTCTCCGTGACGACGACGCGTTCGTGGCGCTCCCAGGCGCGAAGCGCGTCGTCCTTCCAGCCGCCGTGGTCGGCCACGAAGTCGGTCCCGGTCAGGTGCAGGCCGGCGCCCTCGAGAAGCGCGGTGAAACTCTGCGGCCGGCCGATGCCGGCGGCGGCGAAGGCCTCCCGGCCATGCAGGGCCGCGGGCTCGAGGACCTCCCCCGTCGCCAGGTTGCGGAACTCCCGCAGGCGAATCCCGCCCTCGATCCAGGGCCCGCGGCCGCGCAGCTGCTCGACGCGCCGGCGCAGCGCCGCCCGCCGCTCGGCGTCCACGAGGTCGGCGCGGGAAAGGAGGACGAGGTCGGCGCGGCGCAGGGCCGAGGACGGCTCGCGGAAGAGGCCGGCGGGCAGGCAGCGGCCGAAGGGCCGCAGGGCGTCCAGGAGGACGACATCCAGGTCCCGCTGCAGGCGCAGGTGCTGGAAGCCGTCGTCGAGGAGCAGGATCTCGGGGGGGCGCGCCCCGGCCAGGAGGCGTTCCATCCCCCGCACCCGGTCCGCGCCCTCGGCGAGCGGCACCTCCGGATGGCGCTCCTCCAGGAGCCGGTTCTCGTCCCCCCCGTGGCCCCGGCTCAGGACCCCGGGAAGGACGCCCCGGCGGCGCAGGCGTGCCACGGTGTCGAGGAGGAGGGGGGTCTTGCCGGTACCGCCGGCGGCGAGGTTGCCGATGGAGAGCACCGGCCGCGGCGGGCGGTGGCTGCGCAAGAGCCCCCGGCGATAGAGCTGGACGCGCAGGCGGGCGGCGCCAGCGTAGAGGAGGCCGAGGGGCGCGAGGAGGCGCCCGGGCAGGCCGTCGGCCCAGGCCTCCAGGCGTTCGGGACGGGCGGCGCTCAGCGGAACCAAGCCGGCTCGCTCTCCAGGAGCGCCCGGAGCCGGTCCATCCGGGCGGCCTGGGCGGGGTCCCCGGAGCGGTCCCGGAGCTCTCCGGGGTCCGCTTCGAGATCGAAGAGGCGGTAGCGCCCCGGATCCCCGGGCGGGAGGCGGCGATTCTCGACGAGCTTCCAGCCTCCGGCGATCACACTGCGCAGGGCCGCGCGCTTCTCCTCACGCCCGGGAAGAGGCGGCACGAAGTCCACCTCGCTGAAACAGACCCGGTCCTCCGCGGGGGCCTCACCGCGCAGGACCGGAGCGAAACTCCGGCCCCGCCCCTCCGGCACCGGAAGCCCGGCCAGGTCGAGAATCGTGGCGTACAGGTCGCGCAGGGGCAGACGGCAGCGCAGCCGTCGCCCGCCGCCCTCTCCCCCGGGCAGGCGCACCAGAAGCGGCAGGTCGATGAGTTCGGTGTGCAGGCTGTGGTTGTGTCCGATGACGCCGCGCTCGGCCAGTTCCTCACCGTGATCGGCCGTGAAGACGACCAGGGTGTCCTCCAGCCGCCCCTCCCGGCGGAGGGCCGACAGCAGCTTCCCCACGGCGTCGTCGGTGCCCCGGACCTCCTCGTCGTAGTAGGCCCGGAGCTGGCGCCGGTCGGCCGCGCTGGTCTCGGCCTGGTGGCGCCGCAGGACCTCCTGGGAGGCTCCGCCCTGGACCCAGCCCTCGTAGTCGGGATCCTCGAAGGGCAGATCGGGATGGTCCTCGTACACGAGATGGGGGTCGAAGTAGTGGAGGACCAGGAACCAGGGGCGGCCGTCCTCCTCTTCCCGGATCCAGGCCAGACCGCGCTCCGTGACCTCCCCGGAGGTGATCCCTCGATGCGGCTCCGGGCGCAGGGCCAGGGCATTGTCCCAGCGCTCGAAGCCCTGCTGCAGACCCCAACCCCAGGAGCGGGCGTGCTCGGCCCGCAGGATGGGGTTCGTCATGACGCAGGCGGTGCGGTAGCCCGCGGCCCGGAAGCGTGCAGCCAGGGTCTCGGGATCCTCGAGCCGGTCCTCGATGCGCGTCATGCGGTGCCCCGCCGGCGCCAGGCCGGTGAAAAGAGTCGCCACACTCGGCGTGGTCCAGGAGCTGGAGGAGGTCAGACCCTCCACGGTCACGGCCTCCTCGGCGAGGGCCAGGAGCGCCGGGCTCGTAGGGCGGCCGGGATCCCCGTAGGGCTCCAGACGGTCCTGGCGCAGGGTGTCCACGACGATGAGAAGGACGTCGGGCCCGGCGGGCTCCGGCCCCGGGCAGGCGGCCAGGCCGAGGAGGAGCAGGGCCGGGACACGGTAGAGCAAGGGGGCCGGAGGCTCCATGGCGAGGGCGGGACGGGGCCGCGCCGCCGGCCGCCGCCGGCGCATCCTGGGGCCCTCGCCGTATGTTACGCTGCCTCCATGGCGGAGAAGCCTGGAGATCCGGCCGACCGCCTCGATGTCGCCCTCCTCTCCCTGGGACGGGATCCCGGCTGCCTGGCGGTCCTCCTGCGCCTCCTCCTGCCGGCGGAGGCGCTCCTCGATCTCGCGCGTCAGGCACGGCGCCGCCCGGGGCCTCCCGACCCGGCCCTGGACCTCGCCCACGCCCTCACGAGCTCCTCCGGCTTGAGGCGGCGGGCGGCCGAGGAAGTGGCCCGCCACCTCCCGCCGGAGGAGGTCTGGCCGCCCGAGAGCCTGGTGCAGGAGGAATCCCTGCCCCATCTGGCTCCGCGCAGTCTGCATGGCGCCGCCGCCCGCCGGCTGCTGGCGGAGAGACCCACTCCCGAGGAGCTGCGGCCGCTCCTCGAGGCCTGGCTCGCCGCACGGCCCGAGCCCCCCCCCGAGCCCGAAGCGCCGGCCCCCCCGCCGCCAAGGCGCAGCGCCGCGCGGGAATCGCGGCGCGCCCGGAAGCGCCACGAGGAAGAGGAGGCCGCCCTGCGCCGGCAGGTCCAGGAGGGGCGGCGCGAGATCTCCCGCCTGGAGGGAGAGCTGAGCCGCGCCCGGGAAGAGAAACGGCTCCTCGAGGAGGAGCGGAGCCGGCTCCAGGACTCCCTCGGCCAGGCGGAGCGGCGCGCCGCCGACCTGAAGCAGCAGCTCCAGGCCTCGAAGGCCCCGAGCCGGCGCGAGGAGAAGCTCCAGGGCCGCTTGGAGGCGCTGGAACGCACCCTCCACGTCCTCCAGGAAAAGTTTCGCATGATCGAGGAGGAGCGCGACGACCTGCGTGAGGTCCTCGCCGACCGGGAGCGCTTCGACGAGGCCCCGGAGGAGGAGATCCCGAGCTTCCGCGACCGCCCGCTCCTGGCCGAGGAACAGGAGCTGGCGCAGCGCCTGGCCGCCCGCCGGGAGAGCGGCAGGCCGCCGCTCCGCATCCTCGTCATCGGCGGCGGCGAGCCGCAGTACCGCCACCGCGAGCGCTTCGAGGAATACGCCTCGATCCTGGGCTTCCAGGGCGAGTGGCGGCTGGCCGACTACAGCTCCTGGCATCAGGCGATGGACGCCCTGGCCCGGGACATGCGCGAGCGTTTCGACGCCCTGGTGATCCTGCACTGGAACCGGACGACCTTCACGCGCAACGCGCGCCGGATCTGCAACGAGGCCGGTCAGAAGCCCTGCATCACCTGCCACTACGAGGGCTTCACCAGCCTGCGGCAGACCCTGCAGGAGTGCCTGCGCCAGCTCCTGGCACGGGAAGGCCCGGCCACGGCGGCAGGCTGAGGGAGCTCAGGCGAGGACCGGCCGCGGCTCCTCGGTGTCCGGCGCCAGTTCGATGAGGCCGCGCTCGATCTCGATCAGGGCGATCTCGATCGGGTTGTCCACGTGCTCCACCTCGGCGTCGAAGAGCGGCGAGTCACCGCGGACCAGCTGGCGGATGCGCTTCTGCAGGAGGACGGTCTCCTGGAAGGAGCCCTGGACGAATCGTTGCAGGCGCTGGGGCAGGGACAGTTCCATGAGGGTGCGGGCGCTCGGGCCGGCCCGGTATTCTAGGGCGGGAGGCGCCTGGCGGCCAGGGGTCTAGAATGATCCGTCATGGCCTCCGGCGCCCCCCCCTTCTCCGAGGAGGAGTACCAGGAGCTTCTCCTCGGCGTCCGCCAGCCCGGCCGCTACGTCGGAGGGGAGACGAACCAGGTGGTCAAGGATCCGGCCCGGGTGCGGGTCCGCTGGGCCCTGATCTACCCCGACACCTACGAGATCGGGATGCCTCACCAGGGCCTGCGCATCCTCTACCACTGCCTGAACCGGGAGCCCGATCTCTGGGCCGAGCGCGCCTTCGCTCCCTGGCTCGACCTCGAAGCCGCCCTGCGCCGGCGCGGCTGGCCGCTCACGACCCTCGAGTCCCGCACGCCGCTTCGCGACCTGGACGTTCTCGGCTTCACCCTCCAGACCGAGCTCTCCTACACGAACCTCCTGACCTGCCTGGACCTCGCCGGGGTTCCCCTGCAGGCGGAGGAGCGCAGCCTGGAGGATCCCCTGGTCGTCGCCGGCGGCGCCGGCAGCCTGAACCCCGAACCCCTGGCGGACTTCGTGGACCTCTTCTTCCTGGGGGACGGCGAGGAGGCCGCGGTCGCCTTCAGCCGCGTCCTGGAGGAGGAGCGCAGCCGCCACGCCACCCGGCGCGAGCTCCTCCGCGCCCTGGTGGAGCGCTGCCCCTGGCTCTACGCGCCCGCCTTCTGGCAGCCGCGCTACGCGGGCCCGGCCCTGGAAGCCATGCTCCCCCTCGAGGGCGTGCGCACGCCGCGGCGCGCCCTGGTCTACGACCTGGAGAACGCGCCCTATCCGACGGCGCCGGTGGTGCCGAACATCCGCACCATCCACGACCGCATCACCCTGGAGATCATGCGCGGCTGCGTCCAGGGCTGCCGCTTCTGTCAGGCCGGCATGGAGAAGCGCCCGCAGCGCTTTCGCAGCCCGGAACGGATCCGCGCCCTGGTCGAGGAGAGCTGGCGCAACACCGGCTTCTCCGAGATCGGGCTGACCTCCCTCTCCTCCAGCGATCATCCGCAGCTGACGCGGATCATGGACGAGCTCGCGCCCTTCTGCCGGCGCCACCAGCTGAGCCTGTCCCTGCCCTCCCTGCGGGTGAACGAACAGGTGGAGGAACTGCCGCGGCGGATCGCCGAGGCGCGGCGCCATGGCCTGACCCTGGCGCCCGAGGTCGCCACGGACCGCCTGCGGCGGATCGTGAACAAAGGCATCGCCGACGAAGACCTCTACCGCGGCACCCTGGCCGCCTGGCGCAACGGCTTCACCAGCGTCAAGCTCTACTTCATGATCGGCATTCCCTGCGAAGAAGAGGAGGACGTCGCCGGCATCGTGCGCATGGCGGAGCGTTGCTCGCTGCTGCGGAGGGACGCCGGTCTCGGCGGACCGGGCCGGGTCACCGCCTCGGTCTCGACCTTCGTGCCCAAGCCCCTCACGCCCTTCCAATGGCACGGTCAGGCGCGCCCCGAGGAGGTGCAGGGCAAGCAGGAGTTCCTGCGCGGACTCCTGCGTGTGCGCGCCGTCCAGCTGCGCTGCCACGACCTCGACCAGACCCTCATCGAGGGCTTCCTGAGCCGTTCCGACCGGCGGGCCGGCCGCGTCCTCCTCGAGGCCTGGCGCCGGGGCGCCCGCTTCGACGCCTGGAACGAATGCGACACCCTTCCGGCCTGGCGCGGGGCCTGGGAAGCCTGCGGCTACGGACCCGAGGAGTCCTGCCACCGCGAGCGCCCCCTGGACGAGATCCTGCCCTGGGACCACCTGGACCTCGGCGTCACGCGGGAGTTCCTGCGCCAGGACTACGAGAAGTCCCTGCGAGGCGGCTTCACCGAGCACTGCCAGACCGAGGCCTGCGGAGACTGTGGCGTCGGCGCCAGCCTGTGCGTGGATCTCAAGGCCGAGAGCCGCCTCTTCGAGCGCTACGACCGCCCGCACCTGCGGCGGCGGGCTGCGGCCAACCCGCTCCTCCATCCGGCCCCCGGCGAGACCGTCCTCGAGCCGCATCTCTCCGTGCGCAGCCGCCGTCGCGCCCGGAACCCGGAGAACGCCGGCGCCACCCGGCCCGAGAGCGAAGGCGCCCCGGCGGGCCCGACGGGATCCTAGGATGGCCGGGTCCCGGGCCCTGGCCCGGCATCCCGCGTCATGCTGCTCCCGCCCCTGCTCCTCGCCCTGCCGGTCCTCCAGGAGCCGGATCCCGACCTGGTCTCGGCCAGCCGCCTCCAGGACACCCTCGAGACCCTGTGCCGGGAGCCGCGCCTCGCCGGCAGTCCCGCCTCCCGGCTGGCCGCGAACTATGCGGCCACGGTCTTCGAGGCCTTCGGCTTCCGTGTCGAGCGTGCGCCCTTCGAGGCCTGGCTCCCGCGCCAGACCGGGGCCCGCCTCGAACTCCTCGCCCCCGACGGCCGCCGCGAACTCCTGCCCCTGGAGGAGAAGGGCCTGGCGCGGGACCCCTGGAGTCGCCGCGGGCACCAGCCCCCCATGCACGGCCTCACCGGTGCCGGACGTGCCGAGGGCCGGGTGGTCTTCGCCGGGCGTGGTACCCGCGAGGAGTTCGCGCACCTCCGGGAGCTGCTGGGGCCCGAGCTCCGGGGCACGATCGCCCTGATCCGCTACGGCGGCCTCTACCGGGGGGAGAAGGTGCGCAACGCCGAGGAGGCGGGCTGCGCCGGCGCCCTGCTCTACTCCGACGCCGAGGACGACGGCGCCGGCCGCGGCCCGGTTCTGCCGGAGGGCCCCTGGCGTCCCGACTCCGGGATCCAGCGCGGCAGCGTCTTCAACGGCGACGGTGAGGCCTTGACTCCCGGCTGGCCGGCGGTGGCGGGCGCCCGGCGCCTGCGCCCCGAGGAGGCCCCCGGCCTCGTCCACATTCCGAGCCTGCCGGTCTCCTGGGCCGTGGCCCGGCGGCTCTTCGGGCCGGACGGCCGCCCGGAGACCCCACGCCGGCTCCCGGTGCGGGTGGCTCTGGAGGTCGAGCAGGAGCGCAAGCTCGTGCCCATCGAGAACGTTCTCGGCTGGCTCGAGGGCGGCAGCCACCCCGACGAGTGGATCGTCTTCGGCGGACATCGCGACGCCTGGGGCTTCGGCGCCGTGGACAACGGCAGCGGGACGGCGGTTCTCCTGGAGCTCGCCCGCATCCTCGGCACCGCCGCACGCCGGGGATGGCGGCCGGACCGAAGCATCGTCATCGCCACCTGGGATGCCGAGGAATGGGGGCTCGTTGGCTCCACGGAGTGGGTCGAGCTCCACCGGCGGGAACTCCTGGGCCGCGGCGTGGCCTACGTGAACCTGGACGCGGTGGTCAGCGGCTCCTCCTTCGGTGCCTCCTCCACGCCCGGACTGGTCGAGGTCCTGCGCCAGGCCGCGGCCCTGGAAGACCTGGAACTGCCCGAGACCCTGGGCACGCCGGGCGGCGGCTCGGACCACGTGCCCTTCCTGGAGCTCGCCGGCATGGAGGTCCTGGGCTTCGGCTTCCACGGCGGCAACGGGGTCTACCACTCGGTCCTGGACACTCCCTGGGTCATGGAGACCCACCTGGACCCGGGCTACCGCAACCACGAGCGCGCCGCCCGGCTGGCCGTGCGCCTCGCTGTCCTCCTCTCCCGGGCCGGCACCCGGGTGGACGGGATTGCCGGCTGGGCCGAGCGCATCCGAGGGGCGGCGGAGGGTCTGGACCCGGGCTGGGGTCCGGGCCGGGACGAGGTCCTGGCCGCCGCCGAAGCCCTGTCCCGAGCCGCTCGGGAGGGTTCCTCCTTCTCCCACCCCCACCGCTTCCTGCGCTTTTTCGTGCCCGTGGAGGAGGGCGGCCGCCTGCGCCTCTGGCAGAGTTCGGGATACGGCGGCCTCTGGTTCCCCGAGGCCGCCCGCCTGCACAGAGCCGGCAGCGACCCGGGCGAAGCCCTGGACCGCGTCGCCCGGAACCTGCGCCTCGTCGCCGCGATCCTGACCTCGAAAGCCGAGGCGGCGGCCGGAGACTGAGGCTCAGGCGCGGCCGCGGAGCATCCCCTTCCAGTAGAGGACCGGCAGGACGTACTTCTTGAGGAGGTACATGCTGCGGCGTTCCTTGCGCTGGTCGAAGGGGAAGGTCTCCTGGGGATTCCCGTCGTAGTCGAACTCGGCCAGGATGACCTTGCCGTAGGCCGTGACCAGGGGACAGGAGGTGTAGCCGTCGTAGGCCGCCTCCAGGGGCCGCCCGTCCAGGGAGGCGAGGAGGTTCTCCACCAGGACCGGCGCCTGCTTGCGGATCGCCGCCCCGGTCTTCGAGGTGGGAAGCGAGGAGGCATCCCCCAGAGCGAAGACCTCGGGATAGCGGACGTGCTGGAGGGTCTTCGGGTCCACCTCGATCCAGCCCTCGGCGTTCGCCACGGGACTGCGCCGGAGGAAGTCCGGAGCGCTCATGGGAGGCGTCACGTGCATCATCCCGTACTCCAGCTCCACCTCCTCGCCGCTGTCGAGGCAACGGAAGGTGGCCCGGCGCGCCCCGGCGTCCACGGCCACAAGATCGTGCTCGGTCCGCAGCTCGATCCCGTAGCGCTCCACGACCTTCATGAGGGGCTCGGCGTACCAGGCCACCCCGAAGATGGAAGGCGAGGCGATGCAGAACGTCGCCTGGTAGTCGCCGGGCGGCTTGTGCCGCCGCCAGAAGTCGGAGGCCAGGTAGAGGATCTTCTGGGGTGCACCGCCGCACTTGATGGGCGTGCTCGGGTGGGTGAAGATCGCCCGTCCGCCCTGGAACTCCCGGATGGCCTTCCAGGTCGAGTCCACGGTCTCGTAGCTGTAGTTGCTGCAGAGACCGTTGCGGCCGACGTTCCCCGCCAGGCCCGGGATCGCATCCCAGTTCAGCTGGATGCCCGGAGCCAGGACCAGCCGGTCCCACTCCAGGACGAGGCCATCCCGGGTCCGCAGCCGCCGCTCCTCGGGAAGGACCTCCTCGGCCGCATCCCGGATCCACTGCACCCCGGGAGGGATGACCGAGGCTTCCGGCCGGAGGGTGGTCTCCTTGGGCTTCACCCCGGCGCCGACCAGGGTCCACATGGGCTGGTAGAAATGCCGGTCCGAGGGTTCGAGGATGGTGATCTCCAGATCCGGCCGGGCGCGCCGCAGCCGGGCGGCCACGGTGATGCCCCCGGTCCCTCCCCCCACGATCAGAATCGGACAGTGTCGGGTCTCCTCAGGCATGGGCTCGGGCTTCCAGATGGCTCGAAGGGCGGGGCAGCCCCGCAGGGCCTTCCCTCAGGGTTCAGGGCCACGGCGGGCAGCACGGTTCCCCGAATCCTACGCACCGGCGCCGTTTTTCGCGCCGCCGCGGGAACTTCTGGCGGGATCGGGGCTCCTAGCATGGCAGAC
>JALUUN010000313.1 GCA_027021325.1 Planctomycetota bacterium | reverse complement strand
AGCCTCGACGACTTCCGTCAGCACCCCGCCGACCCCTTCGTGCCGCGCTTCCTCCAGGCCTGGAGGTCCCTTTCATGAGGAAGCCCGCCCTGGCCCTCCTCGCCCTGGCGGCGCTGCCGGCCTGCGGCGGCAAGGTCGTGGTCACCGGCTCCAAACAGTTCCCCGAATCGCGCATCCTCGGCGAGATCCTGCGCCAGATCCTCCTGGAGGAAGGGATCCCCGCCGAGCATCGCGCCGGCCTGGGCGGCACCCTGGTCCTCTGGGAGGCCCTGCAGAGCGGCGAGGTGGACGCCTGTGTCGAGTACAGCGGCACCCTCCTCCACCAGATCCTGCGCGAGCCCGGCCTGGACGCGGCGGCCCTCGAAGCGCGCCTCGAGGGCGGGGGCCTGAAGGTCCTGGCTCGCCCCGGCTTCGAGAACAACTACGCCCTGGGCATGCCCCGGCGGCGGGCCGAGGAGCTCGGCATCCGCCGCATCTCCGACCTCCGCCGCCACCCGGACCTGCGCTTCGGCTTCTCCAGCGAGTTCCTCGCCCGCGAGGACGGCTGGCCGGGCCTGCGCGAACGCTGCGCGCTGGAGGCGGCCGAGGTCCGGGGCCTGGACCACGAGGTCGCCCTGCGCGCCGCCGCCGCCGGCGAGATCGACGTCCTCGACCTCTACACCACCGACGCCGCCATCGAGGCCTGGGACCTCCGCGCCCTGGAGGACGACTGCGGCTTCTTCGGACGCTACGAGGCCTGGGTCCTCGGCCGCGCGGACCTGCCTCCAGCCGCCCGGCGCGCCCTCTCCTGGCTGGACGGCCGCCTGGACGCGGACGCCATGCGCCGCCTGAACGCCCGCGTGCAGCTGGAAGGCGAGAGCGAGGCCGCCGTGGCCCGCGCCTGGCTGCGGGAGCAGGGCCGCTCTCCCGCGCCCGCCGCCGCCGGCGCCTGGGAGGACTTCCTGCGCCACACCCGCGAACACCTCCTCCTGGTCTTCGGCGCCCTGCTTCCCGCGGTCCTCGCCGGCATCCCCCTCGGCGTCCTGGCGGCGGGGCACGGCCGCCGCGGCCCCTGGATCCTCGCCGCCCTGGGCATCGCCCAGACCATCCCGGCGCTCGCGCTCCTCGTCCTCCTCGTCCCGCTTCTCGGCATCGGCTCGGCGCCGGCGCTGGCCGCCCTCTTCCTCTACGCCTTGCTTCCCATCGTCCAGAACACCGCCTCGGGCCTGCGCAGCCTCCCCCTCCCGCTCCGGGAGTCGGCCGAGGTCCTGGCCCTCCCCGCGTGCACCCGCCTCCTGCGCGTGGACCTCCCTCTCGCCAGCCCGGCCCTCCTCGCCGGGGTACGCACCGCCGGTGTCCAGGCCGTCGGCTTCGCCACCCTCGGCGCCCTGATCGGCGCCGGCGGCTACGGCCAGGCGATCCTGGCCGGTCTCATGCTCAACGATCCCGCGCTCCTGCTCCTCCAGGGGGCGCTCCCCGCCGCCGTCCTGGCCCTCCTCCTGCAGCGCGCCTTCGACCTGCTGGAGAGGATCCTCGTTCCCGAAGGCCTGCGCCTCGCCCCGGAGGGAGGGACCGCCCCGTGAAACCGCCGCAGGAACCCGGGCCGCGCCTGCGCCTGCACGGTGAGGGCGAGGCCGAGAGCCGGGAAGACTTCGCCCGGGCGGTGGCGGCCGGCCTCGACGCCGAGCCGAAGACCCTGCCCTGCCGCTTCTTCTACGACGCCGAGGGATCGCGGCTCTTCGAGGAGATCTGCCGCCTGCCCGAGTACTACCCGACGCGCACCGAGGCCGCGATCCTGCGCGCCGAGGCCGTGGGCCTGGCCGAGGCCCTCGCCCCCCTTGGCGCCCTGGCGGAACTGGGCAGCGGGAGTGCGGTGAAGACGCGCCTTCTCCTCGAGGCCCTCCTCGAGCGCCAGGCCTCCCTCCTCTACGCGCCGGTGGACATCTCGCGCAGCATGCTCGAGGAGAGCAGCCGCGCGCTCCTCCGCGACTACCCCGGCCTGCGCATCGAGGGCGTCGCCGGCGAGTACGCCGCCGGCCTGCGCCTCCTGCCCTCCCTGCCGGCGCCGCGGGCGGTGCTCTGGCTCGGCTCCAACATCGGCAACCTCGACCGGACGGAAGCCTGCAGCTTCCTCGCCCGGGTGCGTACCGCCCTGGACCCGGAGGACCGCTTCCTCCTGGGCGTGGACCTGCGCAAGGAGATTCCGCTCCTCCTGGCCGCCTACGACGACGCCCAGGGCGTCACCGCCCGCTTCAACCTCAACCTCCTGGTGCGCCTGCAGCGCGAGCTGGGCGCCGAGCTGCCACTTGCAGCCTTCCGCCACGAGGCGCGCTGGAACGAGGCCGAGGGTCGCATCGAGATGCACCTTGTCGCGCGCGAGC
>JALUUN010000312.1 GCA_027021325.1 Planctomycetota bacterium | reverse complement strand
GCATCGTCGGCGCGCCGGAGTGCGGCGACGTCATGAAGCTGCAGATCCAGGTCCGGGACGGCGTCATCACGGACGCGAAGTTCAAGACCTTCGGCTGCGGTTCAGCCATCGCCTCCTCGAGCCTGGCGACGGAGTGGCTCAAGGGCCGCACCCTGGAGGAGGCCCAGGAGATCAAGAACGTGGACATCGCCACCGAGCTGGCCTTGCCGCCGGTGAAGATCCACTGTTCGGTGCTGGCCGAGGACGCCATCAAGCAGGCCATCTCCGACTACCTGAAGAAGCAGGGACAGGAACAGGAGGTCCGCTCATGAACCAGGAGACCCGGCAGCAGGACCGCCCGGCCCTGACGCTGACGGTCAGCGACTCGGCCGCAGCCGAGATCCGCAGGCTGATGGAGGAGCAGAAGCTCCCGGCCAGCGCCGGTGTCCGCGTCGGCGTCCAGGGCGGCGGCTGCTCCGGTTTCACCTACCGGCTGAACTTCGACCTGCAGCCGGCCGAGGGGGACTACATCATCGAGGAGAAGGGCGTGCGTCTGTTCTGCGATCCCAAGTCCGCTCTCTACCTGAACGGCACTACCCTGGAATACAGCGCCGGCCTCCAGGGACGAGGCTTCCAGTTCATCAACCCGAACGCCAAGGGTACCTGCGGCTGCGGGGAGTCCTTCTCGGTTTGAATCCCGCGGGCCGGCGCCGGCCCGAAGCCATGGATGCGCCCCAGTCCCTCCCGGAGGCGGCCCCGCCGGACCCCTTCGCCCTCCTGGGGCTGCCGCGCCGCTTCGCCCTCGATCCGAAGGAGGCCGACACCGCCCTGCTCCGGGCGAGCGCACGCTGGCACCCCGACCGCTTCGCCCTGGCCCCGGAGGCCGAACGCCTCGCCGCCGAGGACCGCATGGCGGCGCTGAACGAGGCGCACCGGGTGATCGCCGATCCCTGGAGCCGGGCCGAGGCGCTCCTGCGCCTGGAGGGCCTGCCCCTGGAAACCGGGACCGACCTGCGTTCCTCCCCGGAGTTCCTGATGGAGATGATGGAGCTCAAGGAGGAAGCCGAAGAGGCGCGCCGGGTCGGAAGCGCCGCGGTCCTCGACCGCCTGCGCCGCCAGCTCCTGGAGGAAGAGCGGCGCCGTCTCCAGGCCTTCGGCGAGGCCTGGGACGCCCTGCCCCAGAAGCCCGGGGAACGGCGCCAGGGCCTGCAGGAGCTTCGCGCCCTCCTGAACCGCGTCACCTATCTGCGGCGGACCCGGCAGGAGATCGAGGAGGCCCTCCTCCCCGGCGGGCCACACCACGCCGCCCCCCCACCCCATGAGTGAATCCCCCCTGCTCCAGATCGGCGGCCCGGGCGCCGCCGCGCCCCTCGGGCCGGTCCTCGGCATCGACCTGGGGACCACGAACACCCTGGCAGCGGTGTGGCGCGACGGCGCCCCGCAGGTCCTGCGGAACCGCGACGGCGCGGCCTTGATCCCCTCGGTCGTGAGCTTCCCCGAGGACGGGCCGCCGGTCGTGGGCCGCGCCGCCCTGGAGCGCAGCCGCGTGGACCCGGAGCGGACCATCCACTCGGTGAAGCGCCTCATCGGCAAGAGCGTGCGCGACCTGGGCCGGGAACTGGCGACCCTGCCCTACCGGATCGTGGACGCCGAGGACCGTCCACGGGCCCTCATCGAGCTCGGCGACCGCAGGATCTCACCGGAGGAAGTGAGCGGTCTGATCCTTGCCGAGGCCCGCCGCGTCGCCTCCGAGGCCCTCGGCCTCCCCGAGGAGAGCCTGCGCAGGGCGGTGATCACGGTTCCCGCCTACTTCGACGACGCCCAGCGCCAGGCCACCCGCCAGGCAGCGGTCCTGGCCGGGCTCGAGGTCCTGCGCATCGTCAACGAGCCGACCGCCGCAGCCCTGGCCTACGGCCTCGACCAGGAAGAGGCCTCCCGCGTCCTGGTCTACGACCTCGGCGGCGGCACCTTCGACGCCTCCTTGCTGCAGCTGGACCACGGCATGTTCCGGGTCCTGGCCACCGCCGGCGATACCTACCTGGGCGGTGACGATTTCGATCGCACCCTGGTCCTGCACTTCGCCGGGCTGCTGCGCGAGCGCACCGGCCGGGATCTCCTCGAGGACGCCGCCGCCCGCAGCGCCCTGCGCATGGCCGCCGAGGCCTGCAAGAAGGAGCTCAGCCGCCACGAGGAGGCCGAGTTCGTCTTCCGTGCGCCCGATCTCGGCGTAGTGTTGCGCGAGACCGTCCGCCGGAGCTGGTTCGAGCAACAGATCCTGCCTCTCGTGGAACGCACCCTGGCGCGCTGCGCCCAGGTCCTGCGCGATTCCGGCCTCGATGTCCAGGATGTGGATGAGGTGGTGCTCGTAGGCGGCTCGACGCGGG
>JALUUN010000311.1 GCA_027021325.1 Planctomycetota bacterium | reverse complement strand
CCCAGGTCTGGCGCGTCGCCGCCGCCGGCGGCGAGCCCGAGCCCGTGACGCGGCGGAAGGACGGCGTGGAGGACTTCCTGCTCGTGGAGGAGGGGCGAACCCTGCTCCTGCTCCTGGCCGAGGAGCGCCAGGAAGAGGACCGCTGGAAGGCGCTCCGGGAACGCTATCCAGACCTCCAGTACGGCCATGGCCGGGTGCGTGCCGGCGTCGTCCGCGCCCTCGACCTGGAGACCTGGCGGGAGAGCCCGGTCTGGGACGGCGGCGAGGCGGTCCACGCCTGGGCAGCGAGCCTTGACGGCCGCCGCCTGGCCCTGGTCACCGCCCCGACCCACGAACTCATCTCCTACGAAGGCCGAAGCCGCGTCCTGATCGTGGACCGGGCCGGCGGCTGGACGCGTGAGGTTCCCGGGTCGCGGATGTGGCGCGAGCTTGCGCCCTCGCCCAACGGCTGGATCGTCGAGCCCTGCTGGGCGCCGGACGGCGCAGCCCTGGCCTTCCGCGTGGACTTCGACGGGTATCCGGGACGGATCTTCGTGACCCGGGTCGGCGAAGACGGCCCCCGGGAGACCCGGGAACTGGAGCGGCCCGGCGAGGTCCACGCCACCGGCCCCATGGCCTGGAGTCCGGCTGGCGAGCTCTGCTTCACGGCCGAGGACCGCGCCCGGGCCCATGTCTATGCTGTGGCCGGGGCCGCCGAGGCCGGAGACGGGCCGCGGCAGGCACGGATCCTGGGCGGCGGCGACGAGGTGGTCTCGGGCTTCGCCTTCTCCCGTTCAGGCGCTCTCGTCGCCCTGCGCGGCGACCCCCGGAACCTTCCTGATCTGGTTCTGCTGGAGGAGGACGGCTGGCGGCGCCTCACCCGTGTGAATCCCATGGTGGACCGCTGGCGCCTGCCGCAGATGCGCATCGTCCGCTGGACCAGCGCCGACGGGACGCCGGTGGAGGGCATCCTCGAACTGCCCCCGGACTGGCAGCCTGAGGACGGCCCTCTGCCCACCCTGGTGGTGATCCACGGCGGCCCGACGGCGGCGAGTCTCTATCAGCTGCGCTACTGGATCTACGGCCGCACCCTCTATGCCAGCCGGGGCTGGGCGGTCCTGTGCCCGAACTACCGGGGCTCCACGGGCTACGGTGACCGTTTCCTGACCGAGCTCATCGGCCACAAGAACGACCGTGACGTCGAGGACATCCTCGCGGGCGTGGACTTCCTGGTGGAGGAGGGGATCGCCGATCCGGAGCGCCTCGCCTGCATGGGCTGGAGCAACGGCGGCTATCTCGTGAACTGCTTGATCACGCGCACCGACCGCTTCCGCGCCGCCTCGAGCGGGGCCGGGGTCTTCGACACCGTCATGCAGTGGGAGATCGAGGACACGCCCGGCCACGTGCAGAACTTCTCCGGCGGCCTGCCCTGGGAGGTACCCCGGGCGATGCACCGTTCCTCGCCTTTGTACCGGGCCGGGGCCATCCGGACGCCGACGGTGATCCACGTGGGGGAGAAGGACCCGCGTGTCCCTCCCGAGCATGCCCGGGCCCTGCACCGGGTCCTGCACCGTTATCTGGACGTTCCCGTCCACCTGCAGGTCTATCCCGGGGCAGGACACGGTCTGAGCACCTGGACCCACCGGGAAGCGAAGATGGCCTGGGACCTCGCCTGGCTGGAGTTCTTCGTCCTCGGCCGCGGCGCGGGAGCTCCGGCTCCGGCCGGCCTTCGAGGGGACGGGCGATGAGGGCGCGGCTCCTCGGGGCGTGCCTGGCCCTGGCGGCCGCTTTCACGGCCGCTCCGCGGGCCGCCGCATGGGGCGGCGGCGAGGCCGGGCTGGAAGTGCGGATCCTTCTGCCCGAGGGGCTCGCGGACCGGCCTCTGGACGGCCGCCTGCTCTTCCTGATCTCGACCGACGACTCGGCCGAGCCCCGCTTCCAGATCCGGGACGACAACCGCACCCAGCAGGTCCTGGGCCAGGATGTGGAGGGCTGGATGCCGGGGACGACCCGGAGCCTCGACGACACGGCCTTCGGCTACCCGCGTTCCTCCCTCGGGGAGATCCCGCCGGGGCGCTACCGCGTCCAGGTGCTCCTCCACCGTTACGAGACCTTCCAGCGCGCCGACGGGCATGTGGTGAAGCTGCCCATGGACCGGGGCGAGGGCCAGCAGTGGAACCGGGCGCCCGGGAATCTCCTGAGCGAGCCGCGCTGGGTGGACTTCGACCCCTGGAGCCCGGGCATCCTGGACCTCGCCCTGGAGAAGGCGATCCCGCCGATCCCGCCGCCCGAGGACACGGAGTATCTCAAGCACTTCAAGATCCAGAGCCGACTCCTGACCGAGTTCTGGGGCCGGCCCATGGAGCTGGGCGCCGTCGTGCTCCTGCCCTGGGGCTGGAAGGAGCACCCCAGGGCGCGCTACCCGCTGATGGTCCACCACGGGCACTTTCCCTACACCTTCCGTGAGTGGCGCGAGGCGCCGCCCGATCCGGACCTGGAACCCGACTCCAGCGAGCGCTTCGGGGTCCGCGGCTACAACCGCATCCAGCAGCAGGCGGCCTGGGACTTCTACCGGAAGTGGACCGGCCCGGGTTTCCCGCGCTTTGTGGTCCTCAAGATCCAGCACGCGAATCCCTACTACGACGACTCCTACGCCGTGAACTCGGCGAACCTCGGACCCTACGGGGACGCCATCATGACCGAGCTGATCCCGGAGGTGGAGCGGCGCTTCCGCTGCATCGGCGAGGGCTGGGCGCGCTTCACCTATGGAGGTTCGACCGGCGGCTGGGAGGCCCTCGCCGCCCAGGTCTTCTACCCGGAGGAGTTCAACGGCTGCTTCGCGGCTTGCCCCGACCCCATCGACTTCCGCGCCTACACGACGGTCAACCTCTACGAGGACACCAACGCCTACTACGAGGAGGGCTTCTGGAAGCGGGTGCCGAGGCCCGGGCACCGCGACTGGCTGGGGCAGGTAAGCGCCACTCTGGAGCAGATGAACCATCGCGAACTCGCCCTCGGGACGCACGGCCGCAGCGGCCAGCAGTGGGACATCTGGGAGGCGGTCTACTCGCCGGTGGGGGAGGACGGCTACCCGCGGCGGATCTGGGACAAGCGCAGCGGCCGCATCGATCCCGAGGTCGCCGCCTGGTGGCGGGAGCACTACGACCTGCGTCACATCCTGGAGCGGGACTGGGCGGAGCTCGGGCCGAAGCTCGTGGGCAAGATCCACATCTACTGCGGCGACATGGACAACTACTACCTGAACAACGCCGTGTACCTCATGGAGGAGTTCCTGGAGTCCACCACCGAACCCTACTACGCCGGCGAGGTGGCCTACGGGGATCGCGCCGAGCACTGCTGGAACGGCGACCCGGAGCTCCCGAACCACCTCTCGCGCCTGCGCTACCACGAGATGTACCTGGACCGGATCCTTGCGCGGATGGAAGAGGCGCACCCGCCCGGTGCGGACCTGGAGAGCTGGCGCTACTGAGGGGGGGCGGATGCCGCCTCCTGCGCTAGGCTGGGGAGGTCCATGGCCCTCCCCGCCCTGCTGTTCGCCGCCGCCCTCGGAAGCGGTGCCGGCGGACCGCCGCCGGTCCAGGAGCCGGTCTGGGAGGAGGTCCGCCCGCTCCTCGAGCGCCGCTGCCTGCCCTGCCACGGCGGCGAACGGGTCAAGAGCCGCTTCCGCCTTGCCACCGCCACGACCTTCCGCCGCGGCGGCGCCCGCGGGCCGGCCGTGGACCCGGGGGATCCGGCCCGGAGCCGTCTCCTCGAGGTGATCGGCTACGGCAATCCGGACCTGGCCATGCCCCCCGACGGCCGCCTGCCGGAGGCGGAGATCGAGGTTCTGCGGCGTTGGGTCCTGGCCGGGGCGCCCTGGCCGGAGGGTCCGGAAGGACGGCTCGCCGACCCTGAGCGCTTCCCCGACGAACCCGAGGGGGCGGGGAGGGAGGCCCTGAACTGGTGGGCCTGGACCACCTCGCCGAAGCCGGAGCTCCCCCGGGGCGCGGCTTCCGGGGCGGCCCATCCCGTGGACGCCTTCCTGCTGGCGGACCTGAACGAGGCCGGCCTGCGCCCCGCGCCCCGTGCCGCCCCGCGCGTCCTCCTGCGCCGGGCCACCCTCGCCCTGACCGGGCTGCCGCCCACGCCGGAGGAGACCTCGGCTTTCCTCGAGGCCGTCGAGAGGCGCGGCTTCGAGGCTGCCTGGGAAGAGCTCCTCGACCGGCTCCTGGCCAGCCCCCACTACGGCGAGCAGATGGCCCGGCGCTGGATGGACCTCGTGCGCTACGCGGAGACCAACGGTTACGAGCGAGACGCCCGCAAGACGAACATCTGGCGCTACCGGGACTGGCTCATCCGGTCCTTCGAGGAGGACAAGCCCTGGGACCGTTTCGTCCTCGAGCAGCTGGCCGGAGACGAACTGGCCACGTACGCGCCGGAGCTGGTCCCTCCGGAGGATCCGACCGGCCCCCTGCTTGCTACCGGCTACTACCTGCTCGGGCTGTGGCAGGACGAGCCCGTGGACGTGGCCCAGAGCCAGGCCGACGAACTCGCCGATGTCGTGGACACGACGGCCCAGGCCTTCCTCGGCCTGACCCTCGGCTGCGCCCGCTGCCACGACCACAAGGCGGACCCGATCTCCCAGCGTGACTACTACGCCTTCACCGCCTGGTTCAACAACCTCCTCGGCTACGGCGGTGGCGCCGTCGGCCAGCACCTGGGCGGCGGCTTCACGACCCCGGTTGCCGATCGGCCCCGACCAGGGCAGGAGTCCGTCGCCGAGCGCGACCGACGCATCGCTGCCGTGGACCTGGAGCTGCGTCCCTTCCTGGAGGAGCTGCGGCGCAAGGTGCCGGAGCGTACCGGCGAGGAGCGGATCCTGGTGGCGGATGCCGCCGCAGGGCCGGCGCTCTGGCGCTACCACCTGGGCGAGGCGCCGGCGGCCTGGCCGGCTCCCGGTTTCGATGACGCCTCCTGGGCCGAGGGCCCGAGCGGCTTCGGACGCGAGGGGACACCCGGCTCCCGGATCGGCACCCCCTGGACCGGAGACCGCATCCAGTTGCGCACGCGTTTCCGGCTGACCTCCATTCCGGAGGGGCTGGTCCTGCGTTTCCACCACGACGACGACCTGCAGGTCTTCCTGAACGGCGTCCTGGTCTTCGAGCGTTCAGGCTACGTCACCGAATACCAGGAGGTGCAGCTGCCTTCCGAGGCCGTGGATGCCCTGGTGGTGGGGTCGAACGTCCTGGCGGTCTCCTGCGTCCAGGACTTCGGCGGCCAGTACGTGGACGTGGGCCTGCGCAGCGGCTGGCTCTCGGACGCCTCCCAGGAGGAGGCCTGGCGCATCCGGCTGGCGAGCCAGGGAGAGCGTTTCCTGTCCCCGGAGCGGTGGGCGGAGGCGCGCCGGCTCCTCGCCGAGCGCCGCTCCCTGGAGGAGCTTCCGGTCGCCGAGCCTTATCCGGCCCTGATCGCCGTGGAGCGCGGGCCGGAGGCGCCGGTCCAGCATGTCCTCCTGCGGGGCAGCGTCCATGCCCGCGGCGAGGTGGTGGAGCCGGGCGTCCCGCGGGTCTTCCTCCAGGACGGGCGCCGCGGACCGGTGCCGCCCGAGCCGCCGCCCGGCGCACGCTCCAGCGGCCGGCGCCTGGCCCTGGCAAGGTGGCTGGTCGGCGAGGGGCGCTTCTTCAGCGCCCGGGTCCAGGCCAACCGCCTGTGGCAGTACGCCTTCGGTCGCGGCCTCTGCCCGACACCCGGGGACTTCGGGCACCTCGGGCAGCCGCCGACCCACCCCGAGCTCCTCGACTACCTGGCCTGGGAGCTTCTGGAACGCGACGGCTCCCTCAAGGAGATGCTGCGTTTCCTGATGACCAGCGAGGCCTGGATGCGGGCCTCGACGGCCGGGGCCGAGACCCTGGAGGCCGACCCCCTGAACCGCCTCTACGCCCGTTTCCCTCCGCGCCGGCTCACGGCCGAGGAGTACCGGGATTCCCTGCTGCGGACGAGCGGCCTCTTGAATCCGGCCCGCTTCGGACCCAGCGTCTTTCCGCCGCTTCCCGAGGAGATCCTCACGACGGCCTCGCGGCCGGACCAGGCCTGGGGCGTCTCGCCGCCCGAGGAGGCGAACCGGCGCAGCCTCTACATCCACGTGAAGCGCAGTCTGCGCTTCCCCTTGCTCGCCGCCCTGGACCAGCCCGAGCCGGACCTCGCCTGTCCCGAGCGCTTCCCGACGAACGTGCCCACCCAGGCGCTCATGACGCTGAACGGGAGTTTCCCCTGGGAGGCGGCGGAGGCCCTGGCCCGGCGCGTGGAAGCGGAGGCCGGAGACCGGGCCGGGCGCGTCGAGCGGGCCGTGGAGCGCGTCCTCGGCCGGCCCTGCGCGCCGCAGGAGACGGCGCGGCACCTGGCTCTCCTGGACCGTCTGGAGCAGGAGGAAGGCTTGTCCCCCCACGGGGCCCTGCAGCTCTTCTGCCTTGGCCTGTACAACCTGAACGAGTTCTTCTGGATCGACTGAGCATGAGCCCTCCGAACCGGAACTTCTGCCGCCGCACCCGCCGCGAGGCCCTGTGGGAGATCGGCGCGGGCTTCGGCGCCGTGGCCCTGACCGGCATGCTCGGCCCCTCCTGGCTGCGGGCCCAGGCGCGGGCGGCCGACGGCCGCAGCCCGAACCCCCTGGCCGGCCAGGAGCCGGAGGGCGGCGGGCCGACCCACCGGCCGAAGGCCAGGAGCGTGATCTTCCTGTTCATGTACGGTGGCCCGAGCCAGGTGGACACCTTCGATTACAAGCCGGAGCTCTACCGGCTGGACGGAAAGACCGTGCAGGTCCCGACCTTCGGCCGCGGCGGGCGCAAGCCGGGCGGCCGCATCGTCGGCCCGAAGTGGCGCTTCCGGCCCTACGGGGAGTGCGGCAAGTGGGTGAGTGATCTCTTCCCGTATCTCGGCCGCTGCGTGGACGACATCGCCTTCATCCATTCCATGTACGCCGAGAGCCCGATCCATGGCTCGGCGCTCCTGAACATGAACTGCGGCCGCATCATCAGCGGCCACCCGAGCCTGGGTGCCTGGGTCAACTACGGGCTCGGTACCGAGAACCAGAATCTGCCGGGCTACGTGGTCATGCTGGACGAGACCGGCGGGCCGATCAGTGGCGCCAAGAACTGGACCAACGGCTACATGCCGGCCAGCTATCAGGGCGTGGTCCTGCGCACGGAGGGCACCCCGATCCTGGACCTGGAGCCGCCGCCGGAACTGCGCGGCCGGCGCCAGCGCCTGCTCCTCGACCACCTGAAGGCGGAGAACGAGCGGCACGCGGCTGAGCGCCCCGGGAACGAGGAGCTGCAGAGCCGCATCCGCCAGTTCGAACTGGCCTGGCGGATGCAGTCCGCGGCTCCGGAGGCCGTGGATCTGAGCCAGGAGCCCGAAGCCATCCGCCGTCTCTACGGCCTCGACGACCCGCGCACCCGGAACTTCGCCCGGAAGTGCATCCTGGCCCGGCGGCTCGTGGAGCGGGGTGTGCGCTTCATCCAGATCTACGCCGGCGGCGGCCACAACGACGACAACTGGGACGCCCACGGCGACCTGGTCTTCAACCACACCCGCCACGCCGGGCGCACGGACCGCCCGATTGCGGCCCTGCTCCTGGACCTGAAGCAGCGCGGGCTCCTGGACGAGACCCTGGTCATCTGGGGCGGCGAGTTCGGACGCCAGCCGACGGCGGAGTACGCCCAGGGCACAGGCCGCGACCACAACTCCTGGGGCTTCACCATGTGGATGGCCGGCGGCGGCGTGAAGGGCGGTGTGAGCGTGGGCCGGACCGACGAACTCGGCTCGAAGGCGGTGGAGGACCGCTTCCACGTCAAGAACCTCCACGCCACGATCCTGCACTGTCTGGGCCTGGATCCCAACGGTCTCTCCTTCTTCTTCAACGGCCTGGACCAGCGCCTGGTCGGGGTCGAGGGCGCCGAGCCGATCCACCAGATCCTTGCCTGAGCCGGCTGCTCCGGCCCGGGGGGCGGCCGCCTCCGGGCTCCTCCTCCTCGCCCTTGCTGCGCCCGGGGCCGCCCAGGTGCCGGCAGCGGAAGAGATCGCCCGGGTCCTCGCCGGCAGCTGTCTGCGCTGCCACGGGCCCGAACTGGAGAAGGGGAGACTGCGCCTGGACCGGGCCGAAGGGCTGGAGCGGGTGGTGGTGCCCGGCGATCTGGAGGAGAGCGAGCTCTGGTTCCGGGCCTCCCTCCCCGAGGGCGATCCGGATCTCATGCCTCCCGAGGGCCCGCGCCTGCCCGAGCGCGACCTCGCGCTCTTGAGGCGCTGGATCGAACAAGGGCCGGGACTGGAGGCCGTGGCCGGGGCGGTGGCGGCGAGCGACCGTGCCCGCGAGGAGGCGCGGGCGGGACTCGTGCGGCTGCGGGACCGGGGTGCGGTGGTCGTGGCCCTGGAGGGGGACCCGGCGGGCCCTCTGCGTGTGGACTTCGGCCGCCGCGAGGACCCTGTCCGCGCCGGCGACCTGGAGGCCCTGGCGCCCCTGGCTCCTCGGATCCTCGAGCTTTCCCTTGCCGGCCACGACCTGCGCGGCGGCCTCCTGGAGCGCCTGCCGGAGCTTCCCGCTCTGGAAATCCTGCGTCTGGACCGGGCGCGTTTCGAGGACGACGAGGCCGGGCGCTGTCTCGCGCGTCTGCCCGGTCTCCGCGTCCTGGGCCTCTACGGCAGCGCCGCCGGTCCCCGGACCCTGGAGGCCGCCGCGGGCCTGTCGCGTCTCGAGCAGCTGTTCCTCGCGGAGACCGCCCTGGATCCGGCCGCCATCGAGGCCTTCCGGCGCCGCCGGCCCGAGGTTCGCGTTCCCGGGGAGGCGCGGCTCCCCGCGCGGCCCTTCCCCGGGAGCGCGCCCCGGCGGATCCTGGCTGCGGACGCTTCGAAGAAGCGCATCGCCCTGCTGCAGGAGACGGCGTTGCAGCATTTCGACCTCCTCTGGGAGCATCCAGTCGAGGCCCTGCACGATCTCCAGGGCCTCGAGAACGGCCATGTCCTTTTCCAGGTGGATGGCACGCGGATCCTGGAGGTGGATCCCTTCTCCGGCGAGACCGTCTGGTCCTACGATGCCTCCGTGTGCAACCGCCGGCCCGGGGACGGTCCCGTCGAGGTCCACTCCTTCCGCCGCCTGGAGGACGGCACGACCCTGATCGCGGAGTCGGGCCCGGCCCGCCTGCTTTTCGTGGATCCGGCGGGCGAGGCCGTGCACGTGATCCCGCTGTACATGGAGCGGCCGGATTCCCATCGGGACATCCGCCTGGTCCGGCCGACGCCCGAGGGCACCTTCCTCGTCGCCCACGAGGGCGACGGCGCGGTCCGCGAGTACGATCGCGAGGGACGGATCGTGTGGGAGTATCGCGTCCCCCTCTTTGGACGCGAGCCCGCGCCGGGGCACGGATTCGAGGCCTGGGGCAACCGGGTCTTCGCCGCCCTGCGCCTGCCCGGGGGGACGACCCTGATCACGACCGGGAACGGCCACGGTCTCCTGGAGGTGGACCGGGAGGGCCGGATCCTCTGGAGGATCGGTCAGGAGGACCTGCCGGGCCTGCGCCTCGCCTGGACGACCACCGTGCAGGTCCTTTCGAACGGACATCTCGTCCTTGGCAACTGCCACGGCGGCCCGGAGCAGCCCCAGCTCATCGAGTTCACCCGCGATCGCCGGGTGGTCTGGACCTTCCGCGACCACGAGCGTTTCGGCGACGCCCTGAGCAACGCCTACGTCTTCGAGGATCCCTTTGCCCATGACTTCTGAGATCGAGCCCGTCCGCTGGGGGATCGCCGGTCCCGGCGCCATCGCCGGAGTCTTCGCCGAGGCCCTGAAAGAGTCGGCGAGCGGCGTGGTCGCGCGCGTCCTCTCCCGCAGCCCGGAGCGGGCTGCGGCCTTTGCCGCGCGTCACGGCGGGGAGGCCGCCCGGGATCTCGAGGAACTCGCGGGCGACCCCCGGGTGGAGGCGGTCTACGTGGCGACTCCTCATCCGCAGCATGCTCCGGTGGTCGAGGCGGCCCTGGAGGCCGGCAAGGCCGTGCTCTGCGAGAAGCCCCTGACCTCCTCGGCGCGGGCCACCGAGCGTCTCCTGGAGCTCCCCCGGCGCTCTCTCCTCGCCGAGGCCTGGATGTACCGCTTCCATCCCCTGATCGAGCGGCTGATCGAGCAACTGCAGTTCCTGCGGCCGCGGCGGATGCGGAGCTGGTTCTGCTTCGAGGCCCCGTGGAACCCCGAGGGCCGGCTGTTCGCGCCGGAACTCGGCGGCGGGGCGATCCTGGACATCGGCGGCTATCCCGTGTCGCTGGCGCTCCTGGCTGCCCGCGCTCTCGGCGAAGAGGCCTGGGACCGGCCCCGGGTCGAGGAGGTCGAGGCCCGGCTGGCGCCGACCGGGGTGGACGGAACGGCGCGGGCGCGGCTGCGCTGGCCCTCGGGCTTCGAGGCCGAGGTCGAGGCGAGTATCCAGGAGGAGCGGGGCTGCGGGGCGGAGTTCCTGGGGGAGGACCTCCCCCTCTCGGGCTCCAACTGGCTGAGCGTTGCGGAGCCCTTCCTCCCGGAGGGCAAGCGCCGCGGCCGTCTGGGGATCCTGAGGGTGAAGTGCGGATGCCTCATCTGCCCGTATCCGGTCAAGAGCGACCTGGACTGCTATGGCCTGGAAGCGCGGGAGTTCGCCCGCGCCTTACGCTCCGGCGCGACGGAACTCGAATGGC
>JALUUN010000310.1 GCA_027021325.1 Planctomycetota bacterium | reverse complement strand
CCACAAGCGCAACCAGAACTACGCCGCCGCCATCGAGCACCTGGACGAGATCCTGAAGCTGGATCCGGAGCGCGTGCCCGAATACTTCAATCGTGGCATGTGCCATTACTGGCTCGGGCAGATCGGGCGCGCCGTCGCGGACATGCAGACCTTCATCCGCAAGACCAGCCTCTCCATGGATTCCGAGGAGGTCTCCCGCGCTCTCGACATCATCGCCGAGTACCGCGCCCGGTCCCCCGGAACGGCGGCAGCCTCCCCGGCCGGAGACCCGCCCCTCGGCGACTAACGGCGGTCGCCGTCCCGGGGCGTGTCCTGGGGAGCGGGACGGCCCGGCTGCGGGAAGCGCAGGGTCAGCCAGCGCTCCTGATCGCCGCGCCAGATCTGGAGTCTGGCACTCCGGCCGGCGCGCCCCAGGGCGTAGAGCAGGCAGTTCTGGGAGTAGAGCGGCTGGTCGTCCATGCTCAGGAGAATGTCCCCGGCACGCAGACCGGCCTGCTCGGCGGGACTGCCCGGCAGGACCTCCGCCACGAGCACCGAGGTCCCCGCCCCCTGCAGGGGGTGACCGGGGGCGATCTCCACGCGCATCCCGACCCAGGGACGCGGCGGCGGCTCGTAGCCCAGTTCCTCGGCGAAGATGCGGCGCACCGTCGTGATCGGGACGGCGAAGGCCACCTGCTCGCTCTGGCGGTAGGGCCGCAGCCCGCCCTCGGGATCGCCGGCCTGGTGGCGGGCGGCTTCGCGCAGGCTGGTCAGGAGAATGCCGACGACCTGGCCATGGCGGTCGGCGAGGAGGCCGCCGCCGTCGCCGGGGTTCATCGGGTTCGTGATCTGGAGCAGCCCCGAGGCCGGCCCGAGGCCGCGGTCGCGGCCCGCCAGGACGCCGAGAGTGAAGCTGCCCTCGAGCTCGTAGGCGTTGCCGATGGCGAAGCAGAGGGAGCCGACGCGCAGGGCGTCGCAGGCCGCAAGGGGAGGAGCCGGAACCCCCAGCCGGTCGCACCAGTACAGGGTCAGGCCGTAGGTGGACTCGTGGCGCACGGGGCGGGCGGGGAAGCGTGCGCCGTCGTAGCGGGTGACGCTGACGCTCTCGGGCACCGGTCCCTCGCCGGGGTCCACACCCGGGGCGACGAAGAGACCGCTCCCGTCGAGGACCACGCCGCTGAGCAGGATCTCCTGTTCGATGCGACGGCCCTCGTGCTCCAGGGCCACCGGTACCCGCACGGCCACCAAGGCGGGACGAAGGCTCGTGTAGAGGGCGACGAGCTCCTCTTCGAGCTGCCCGAGGACGCTGGGCGGGACGCGGAGTGCAGGCCCCGGTTCGAGGGCCGGGATCTCCACCCGGGAAGTCGGCGGCGGCGCCTCCTCCTGCTGGGGAGGGCAGGCGGCGAGGATCAGCAGCAGAAGGGTCGGCATGGCCGCGACCTCGGGAGACTCACCAGTCCGCAGGTCCGTTCACGGGCGTCACCCGGAGCGGCAGCGGACGCGGGCTGCCCGGCTGCGGCACGGGAGCCCCGGCGCGCAGGGGGTCGGAGGCGGCGAGGCGCCCCAGAAGGTCGTCGAACTCCTGGCGCGAGACTGCACTCAGACCGCCGGGCAGGGCGGGCGCCGGCCCCGGCGCGACCACGACCTCGGCCGGCGCGGGCGGGCGCAGCGGAGCCGAGGCCCGCGAGCCGACGCCCGTGGCGCGCCACAGCGCCGGCCCCAGGCCCAGGAGCAGGGCGGCGGCAAGGCCCGCGCCCCAGACCACCGGCCGCCGCCACCAGGGCGGCCGCAGGCCGGCGGCCGCATCCACGACGTCCAGGCGCGGCTCGAGGCGCTGCCAGAGCCCCGAGGCGTCGGCCTGCTCGGGCTCGCGGCTGTCCAGGAGCACGCCCCGGAGGCGGCGCCAGGCCTCGAGTTCGGCGGCGCAGCGGGAGCAGCCGGCGACATGAGCCTCGACCTTCCGGGCCAGATCCAGGGGCAGATCCCCACCGCAGTGCAAGGGCAGGTGGTCCAGGATCTCGCGGCAGTGCCTCACAGCTCCGAGTCTCCTTCTTCCCGGCCCAGGACGCGCTCCCACTGCTCGCGGAAGAGCTTGCGGGCATGGTGCAGGCGCCAGCGCACGGTGCCGGCGGTGGTGCCGGTGCGCTCGGCGATCTCGCCGCAGCTCAGGCCCTCGAGGTCGCGCAGGGCGAGGACCATGCGAAACTTGGCCGGCAGATCCTCGAGGATCCGCCGCACCGCTTCCCGGCGCTCCTGCCGGGAAACCTCGCGGACCGGACCGGGGCTCTGCCCGTCCCAGTCGCCCACGAGCTCGACAGCGGATCCGGGCGTCCCCGGAGCCTGGCGCCGGACCCGGTCCACCGCCTGGTTGCGCAGGATGCGGTAGAACCAGGAGCTGAAGCGCCGCTTCGGATCGAAGCGGTGACGGTGGGCGTAGACCTTCAGGAAGGCCTCCTGCGTCACTTCCCGGGCCGTCTCGGTGCTGCCGACGATGGCCCGGGCCGTATGGACGGCCTTCTCCTCGTAGCGCTCCACCAGGATGCGGAAGGCCTCCCGCTCGCCGGCGCAGACCAGGGCGAGGAGCTCCTCGTCGGTGAGCTCCTGCCGCGGGTCGGCGGGCGGCGCGGCCTCGACAGGGGCCGCCGGGACGAGGCGGAGGGCGTGGGCTCCCATGGCGGACTCAGGGGGTGCTTGACCAGCACCGCCCTCTACGCCCTCTTCGGCCGCTTCGTTGGCCTTTCTGGGCTCCTCCGGCGGCTCTCCAGGGCGTTCCGTCACGGCTCCCGCACCTCGCCGCCGGGGCCGCCCGCCCCCGCCGCCGGAGGCTCCTCCGGCGCCGCGGGGGGCTCGGGCGCCTCCGGCACCCCGCCAGGTCCGGGTTCGCGGCGGGCGGCCTCCTCGGCCGCGGCCAGGGCGGCCTCCAGGTCCGAGGCGGTCTGGCTGATGGTCCGGAACCGGTGCTGGCGCCGGCGCAGGAGTTCCCCGGGATCGAGTTCCGAGAGTTCGTCCAGCCAGGCCTCCACCCGGCGGCCGACGGAACGGACCGTCTCCTCGCGATGGCGGTGGGCGCCGCCGACCGGCTCGGGAAGGACCTCGTCCACGATGCCCAGGCGGTGCAGGTCGCCGGCGGTCAGCTTCAGGGCCTCGGCCGCCTCGGCCTTGCGCTCGGCGGAGCGCCAGAGGATGGAGGCGCAGCCCTCCGGGCTGATCACCGAGTACCAGGCGTTCTCGAGCATGCCGACCCGGTCCCCCACCGCGATCCCGAGGGCGCCGCCGGAGCCGCCCTCGCCGATGACGACGACGACGATGGGCACCCGGATCCCGAACATCTCCAGGATGTTCTCGGCGATGGCCCGGGCCTGGCCGCGCTCCTCGGCGCCGACGCCCGGATAGGCCCCCGGCGTGTTCACCAGGCTGAGGATCGGCAGCCCCATGCGCTCGGCGAGCTTCATCTTCCGCAGGGCCTTGCGATAGCCCTCGGGATGGGCCGAACCGAAGTTGCAGGCCATGCGCGCCTTGGTGTCGCGACCCTTGCGGTGGCCGACGAGCATCAGGCGGTGGCGACCCAGGGTCCCGAGGCCGGTGACGATGGCGCGATCGTCGCCGAAGCAGCCGTCGCCGTGGAGTTCGACCCAGTCCTCCAGGAGCAGGGCGATGTAGTCGGTGGCGAGAGGCCGGTCGGGATGGCGCGCGACCTGCACCCGATCCCAGGCGGAGAGGCTGGCGTAGGTCTCGCGGGTGACCCGGTCCAGGCGCGCCCGGTAGAAGTCCAGCTCCTCGGTGAGGTCCTGGTTGGTCTTCTGGGCCAGGGTCTCCAGCTCCTCGAGACGCTGGCGCACGTCCTCGATGGGCTGTTCGAAGGGCAGGACCGCCGGCTGCGGTCCCTGGGCTTCCTTGCGGTCCCGGGCCATGGAGTCTCCAGGGGCGGGCGGCCCCGGGAAGTCCGGTGCCGGCCCTCCTCATCATAGCCGCCGCGGCCGCGGCGCCGCAGCGGGGACGCTTCCGGCCCCGGGCCCCGCTAGGATGTGCGCCCGCTCCGGCGCGAGCCCCGCCGCGGCGGGATCCTTCCATGCAGGAACCGGCCTGGCGCGTCGAACTCGAGCTCCTCCCCGAGCACTCCGATCCCCTGGGCGACGAGGCGGCACGGCGCCTGCGGCAGGCCGGCTGCCCGGTTGCGGGCCGGATCCGTTTCCTCAAGGGCTGGCTGCTTCCGGCTTCCCTCCGCCTGGAGGAAGTCGAACGCATCGCCCGCGAGCTCCTCGCCGATCCGGTGGTCGAGACCTGGCGCATCCTCGGGCCCGGCCAGGTGCCCGAGGATGGCGAACGCCTGCTCGTCGTCCGCCGCCATGCCGGCGTGGCCGATCCGGAGGCGGCCTCGGCGCGCCGCGCCCTGGCCCTTCTCGACATCACTCTGCCGGAGGGCGCCTGGCTCGAGAGCTACCGTGCCTGGCGCCTGGAAGGCGAGGCTCCCGACGCCGAGGCGCTGCTCGGCGCCGGCGGCCGGGCCCTGGCCAACCCCACGATCGAAGACGCCCTCCCGGGCAGCCGGGTCCTCGCCCTGCGCCGCTTCGAGGAGCGGCCGCCCGCACCGGGGCCGCAGCGCGTCGAGGTCCCGGTCCTCGAACGAGACCCCGAAGCGCTCGAGCGGCTCTCCCGGGAGCACGGCCTGGCCCTCTCCCGGGAGGAGATGCTGGCCATCCAGAAGCACTTCCGGCGCCTGGGCCGGGAGCCGAGCGACGTCGAACTCGAGACCCTGGCCCAGACCTGGTCCGAGCACTGCAAGCACAAGACCCTCACCGGTCCGGTGCGCCTGCGGGTCCTCGACGACCGGGGCGGGCTGAAGCGCGAACGCCTCTTCCAGAACCTGCTGAAGGAGACGGTCTTCGCCGCCACCGAGCGCCTCTCCCCTCCCTGGTGCTGGAGCGTCTTCCGCGACAACGCCGGGGTCGTCGAGCTGACCCCCGAGACCGGAATCGCCGTGAAGGTGGAGACCCACAACCACCCGAGCGCTCTCGAGCCCTACGGCGGCGCCGGCACCGGCATCGGCGGCGTGATCCGCGACATCCTCGGCACCGGGCGCGGCGCCCGGCCCTTCGCCAACCTCGATGTCTTCTGCGTCGGGCCGGCAGGACTGGAGGCCGGCGATCTGCCGCCGGGCACGCTCTCGCCGGACCGCATCCTCGAAGGGGTCGTCGCCGGCGTGCGCGACTACGGCAACCGCATGGGCATCCCCACGGTTTGCGGCACCGTCCTGCGGCATCCCGGCTACGTCGCCAATCCCCTGGTCTTCGCCGGCTGCGTCGGCGAGATCCCGCGCGCCTGTGTGGACAAGGAGGTGCACCCCGGCGACGTGATCGTCGCCCTCGGCGGACGCACCGGCCGCGACGGCATCCACGGCGCGACCTTCTCCTCCGAGGCCCTGCACGAGGAGAGCGAGAGCGCCGACAGCACCGCCGTCCAGATCGGCGACCCGATCACCGAGAAGAAACTCCTCGACGTCCTCCTCCAGGCCCGCGACCGCCGCCTCTACCGGGCGGTCACCGACTGCGGCGCCGGCGGCTTCTCCTCCGCCGTCGGTGAGATGGGGGAGGAGACCGGCGCCGAGGTGGATCTGGAGACCGTACCCCTGAAGTACCCGGGCCTCTCCTACGCCGAGGTCTGGATCTCCGAGGCCCAGGAGCGCATGGTGCTGGCGGTGCCGCCGGAGCGCTTGCAGGAGCTCCTCGAGCTGTGCCGGGCGGAAGAGGTGGAGGCCGTGGCCATCGGCCGCTTCACCGGCGACCGGCGCCTGGTCCTGCGCTGGCACGGCGAGGTCGTGGGCGAACTCGGCATGGACTTCCTGCACGGCGGCGTTCCCCAGCCCGAGCGCCCCGCCGAGGTCGTCGAGCGCGACCTTCCCGCGACCCCCTGGCCGGAACCGGAAGAGGCGCCGCCGGGGCCCCTGCTGCACCGGGTCCTGGAGCATCCCGCGGTGGCCAGCAAGGAGTGGGTCGTCCGCCAGTACGACCACGAGGTCCAGGGCGGAACGCTCCTGAAGCCCTACCAGGGACCGGAGCAGTGCGCCCCCGGCGACGGTGCGGTCCTGCGCCCCGACCCGCGGCGGCCGGAGGCCGTGGTCCTGGGCTGCGGTCTGGCCCCGGCGGTCGGCCTCCTGGACCCCTGGGCCGGAGCGGCCTGTGCCATCGACGAGGCGGTGCGCAATGTCGTCGCCGCCGGGGGCGACCCGCACCGTCTGGCCTTGCTGGACAACTTCTGCTGGGGCGACTGCCGGAAACCGGACCGGCTCGGGGCGCTGGTCCGGGCGGCGGAGGCCTGCTACGAGGCCGCCCTGGCCTTCGGCGCACCCTTCATCAGCGGCAAGGACAGCCTGAACAACGAGTACCGCTCCGGAGACCGGGAGATCCCGATCCCGCCGACGCTGCTCGCCACCGCCGTCGCCCCCCTCGCCGACGGCGAGCGGGCGGTGCCGGCCTTCCTGCAGGAGGCCGGGGACCTTCTGGCGGTGGTCGGGCTGACGCGGCCGGAGGGCGGCGCCTCGGTGGCCTCCGAGCTCCTGGGCCTCGGGGACAGCCGGCCGCCGAGACCGGACCTGGAGCGGGCGCCGTCGCTCGTCGCCGCTCTCCATGCGGCCCAGGAGGCGGGGCTGGTGCGCGCCTGCCATGACCTCTCCGAGGGCGGGCTCGCCGCCGCCGCGGCCGAGATGGGCTTCGGCACCGGCCTGGGCGCCGAACTCGACCTGGCGCCGCTGCCCGCCGCCGGACGCCTCCCGGTCCTCGCCGCTCTCTTCAGCGAGACGCCCACCCGCTTCCTGGTCGAGATCGCCCCCGCCGACCTCGAGGCCTTCGAACGCCACCTGCGGGGACAGCCCTGGGCGGTCCTGGGCCGCGTCCTTCCCGAGCCCCTCCTGCGCATCCTGGACCAGGGCCGGGACCTCCTGGAGGAGGAGGTCGCCGCCCTGGCCCGCAGCAACGGCGCCGCCGCTCCGCCGCCGGTCCCTGCCTGAGCATGCAAGCCCGCGTCCTCCTGATCCGCACCGCCGGCACCAACTGCGACCGGGAGCTGGCCTTCGCCTTCGAGCGCGCCGGCGCCCGCGTCGAGGAGGAACACCTCCTCGCCCTGCGCGAGCGCCCGCAACGGATCCGCGAGGTCGACCTCGTCGCCCTGCCCGGCGGCTTCACCTACGGCGACGACCTCGGTGCCGGCCGCATCCTCGCCCTCGAGCTGCGGCGCTACCTGGGTGACGCCCTGGGCGAGCACCACGAGCGCGGCGGCAGCCTGTTCGGCGTCTGCAACGGCTTCCAGGCCCTGGTCCGGGCCGGCCTGCTCCCGGACCTGGAGGGGATCCACGCCACCCTCACCTGGAACCGGAACCACCGCTTCGAGTGCCGCTGGGTGCGCCTGCGGGTGGAAGCCGGCCTCGGCCACGTCCTGCCGGCAGGGAGTCTGCTGCCGGCTCCGGTGGCCCACGCCGAGGGACGCCTCGTCTTCCGCGAGCGCGGGGCCCCCGCACGCCTGGAGGAAGAGGGGCGCATCGCCTTCCGCTACGTGGACGCCCGCGGGGAGCCGGTCGAGGACTGGCCCGCCTGCCCGAACGGCAGTACCGCCGCCATCGCCGGCCTGGTCTCGGCCTCCGGCCGCATCGTCGGCCTCATGCCCCACCCGGAGCGCAACCTCTCCCCCGCCCACCTGCCCGACTCGCGTCCGGGCCGCTGGGGGGACGGGACGGAGGGCCTGGCCTTCTTCCGCGGCCTCCTCCAGCCCTACGGCGCCGGCTCCCCGGCCTGAGGCCGCTCCCACGGGGGCATTCCAGCCGCGGCCACGCTCCAGCCGATGGCGGGTCAGGCCATGGCCGTCCCCTCTCCCCCCCTGCAGGCCGCCTTCGCCGGCCTGGAGCAGGAGCTCGCAGCCTCCTGGGCCTCCCGGTGGCCCCTGCCGCCGGAACTCCGGGAGTATCGCGAGGCCTGGCGGCGGACCTTCCCGCCGGGCCGGGGACGCCGGCGCGGTCTCGGGGACCTGCAGACCGCGGCCGCGAGGGCGGAACTGCTCCTGGCCGGGGATTTCCATCCCCTGCCCCGCTGCCGCCGGCGGCTCGCCCGCCTGTTGCGGGATGCCCCCCTGCCGGCACCCCCCCTGCTCCTCCTCGAGCTCTGGCCGGAACGCGAACCCTGCCCGGCCGCGGAGGCCCTGGAACGGATGCCGGCGCTCCTTCCCGGGGCCCCTCCGCCGGCAGGCTACCGCGAGCTCCTGGGCGCCCTGGCCGCCGCCGGCGGACGTGTCGCCGGGCCGGGTCTCGGCGAGCCCGGCGCCCGGCGGCGGGACGCCGGACTGGTCCAGGCCTGGGAGGCCTGGCGCGGGCGCGGGCCGGTCTGGATCCTGGCCGGGGACTGGCACCTCGCCGACGCCCACCTGCCCCGAGGCCTGCGCGCCGAAGGCGCCTGGCCTCTCTGCCTTCATCAGGCCCCCGAGCCCCTGTGGCCGGGCCGCGGGCAGCGCCGTGAAGAGGAGATCCTGGAACTCGGCGGCGGCCACTGGGCCTGGATCCACAGCAGTCCCCTGGAGCTCCACGCCGCCGCCCTGGCCGGCGGCGCGGCCGCCGACCCCGAGGAGTTCGAGGAGACCCTGGAGGGCCTGGCCGAGGACCTCGCCGAAGGCCTGGCCCGGGCCCTGGGCCTGCCGCGGCCCGAGAGCCGTCTGGCGGTCCTCGGCCCCGGTGCCTGGGAGGACTTCCGGGCCCTACTCGCTCCGGCCGACCGGAGCCTCCTGCAGGCCCCGCCCGCCCGTCCGCTGGTCCACCCGCGCCTTCCCCTGGCCTGGGTCCCGGGCCGCCCCTCCCTGGCCGAGCTGACGGACGCCGCCGCCCAGGTCCTGGCCCTGGAATCCGGCGCCCGCGCCTCCACCGCCGCGCGCCGCGCCTTCCGGCTCCTCTGCGCCGGCCTCCTGGATCCCTTCTTCCGGCCCGGACGCGCGGAGGGCCTGCTGCGCGACCTCGGCGTCCGCCGCGGCCCGCGCCCGCCTCGGGAGAGCCGGACGGGGCCGCCCGAGGCGCTCCTTGCCGAGCTCCGGGGACGGCGCCTCGCCTCGCGCCTCGCCGCCCGCGGGCCCCTCGAGGCGCGGGAGCTCCTGGCCCTGCTCCAGGCGGCGGCGCGCCCTTCCCGCCGCGGGCAGGCCGCCTGAAGGGCGCGGCCTTCCGTCGGAACCGTCTCGCGGGTAGTCTGCGCGGCGACGGAACCCACCATGGCCAAGACCGCCCTTCTCCGCCCGCTCCTGCTCGCCCTCCTGGCGCTCACCCCCGGCTGCGCCGTCGGCCTCGTGGCCGTGGGCGCCGGTATCGGTGCCTGGGTCCTGGCCGAGAACTCCGACGACACCGGCGAGATGCGCCTCGCCCACTCTCCGGAGCGGGTCTACCAGGCGGCACTCGCCGTCTGCCGCAACCGGGGCGCCCAGGACCTCAAGGAGGTCCCCGCCTCCCGGCGCATCGAGTGTGAGCTCGACGAGGCCGACGTCGTCATTCAGGTCTTCACGGTACCCGGCGCGGAGAATTCGGCGATCCTCAAGATCTCGGCGCGCAGCACCCTGCGCGGCCGCGCCGAGCTGGCCCAGGCCCTGGCCGAGGAGATCCGCGACTCCTTGGCTCCCTGAGGCTCAGGAGCCTCCGGCTGCCTCCTCCCGTCCCCCCTCCAGGAGCCCGGGCCGGCGCCGGGCGCAGGAACGGCAGTAGCCCTCGAGGGTGAGGGTATGACCGGTCAGGTGGAAGCCATGCTCCCGGGCGACCTCCTCCTGCAGTTCCTCGATGGCCTCGTTGCGGAACTCGAGGATGCGGCCGCAGCCCAGGCAGATCATGTGGTCGTGGTGGCTGTGGCCGAGGATGTGCTCATAGAGCATCTGGCCGCTTCGGTCGTCCAGGGGCGCAAGGAAGCCGCCCTCGACCAGGAGAGCGAGGGTCCGGTAGACCGTGGCCCGGGAGGTGGTGGAGCTGCGCTCCCGGACCCAGCCCCAGAGTTCCTCGGCGCTGAAGTGCCGGTGGGTACTCCAGGCCAGTTCCAGGATCTCCATGCGCGGCCGGGTCACGCGCAGTCCCCGTTCCCGCAGGTAGGCCTCGAAGCGCCTGCGGGCGGTCTCGACGTTCACCGCCCGGCCTCCAGGGCTTCCAGCCCCGCGCGCCCGATGTCCCGCCGCCAGTGGGCGCCCTCGAAGTGGAGGGTCTCGACCGCCGCGTAGGCCCGGCGCCGGGCGGCCTCCAGGTCCTCGCCCAGGGCCGAGACCGCCAGGACCCGGCCGCCGGCGGTCACCAGCCGGCCCTCGGCGTCGCGGGCGGTCCCGGCGTGGAAGACCTGCAGTTCGTCGCCGGTCTCGAGGCCCTCGAGACCCTCGATGGGCAGACCCCTGGGGTAGCTGCCCGGGTAGCCCGGCGAGGCCAGGACCACGGTGATCGCCGGCCGCGGGTCCCATTCGGGAGCCTCCAGGCTCTCAAGGTCGCCGGCAGCGGCGGCATGCAGGTAGGGCAGGAGGTCGCTCTGGAAGCGGAGCATGAGGACCTGGGTCTCGGGGTCCCCGAAGCGGACGTTGAACTCCAGGACCTTGGGACCGGCCGGGGTCAGCTTGAGGCCGGCGAAGAGGCAGCCGTGGAAGCGCCGGCCCTCGTGGTTCAGCCCATGGATGGTCTGCAGAAGGATCTGGCGCTCGATGGCGTCGCGGCTGCGCTCGCTGACCAGGGGGTTCGGCGAGATCGCCCCCATGCCGCCGGTATTGGGTCCTTCGTTCCCGTCGTGCAGG
>JALUUN010000309.1 GCA_027021325.1 Planctomycetota bacterium | reverse complement strand
CATCGATCGTGACATCGAGGAGGGCGGCTTCCAGCGCAACGGCGCCCTGCGCGGCGCGGTCCAGCACGCCCTGGACGGCGGCGGGCGCCTGCACCTGATCGGTCTCCTGGGGGACGGCGGTGTCCACGCGAGCGACGCCCACACCGAGGCGATGCTCGAGCTCTGCCGGCAGATGGGGCTCTCGGGCGGCCGCGTCTGCCTGCACGCCCTGCTGGACGGGCGCGACACACCGCCGCAGAGCGCCGGCCCCTTCCTGGAGGCCATGGAGGCGCGCATGAAGCGTCTGGGCACCGGGCGTATCGCCACGATCTGCGGCCGCTACTACGGTATGGACCGCGACAGGCGCTGGGAGCGTACGAAGCGCTTCTGGGAGGCCCTGGTCCACCGCCGCACGGAGAAGGCTCCGGCGGAGAGCGCCCCGCAGGCCCTGCAGGAGAGCTACGCCGAGGGCGTGACCGACGAGTTCGTCCTGCCGCGCCTCCTCGGAGATCCGGAGGCCGGGCGGGTCGGGGACGGCGATGCGGTCCTGTGCCTGAACTTCCGTGCCGACCGGATGCGCCAGATCTGCCAGGCCTTCCTCTTCGAGGACTTCGACGGTTTCGAGCGCGGCCGGGTGCCGCAGGTGCACCTGGTCACCATGACCCAGTACCGCAAGGACTTCCCCTGTCCCGTGGCCTATCCGCCGGCGGAACTGCGCTCCATGTTCGGGGAGCTCGTTGCCGCCCGCGGATGGCGGCAGCTGCGCTGCGCCGAGACCGAGAAGTACGCCCACGTCACCTTCTTCTTCAACGGCGGCCGCGAGGACGAGTTCCCCGGGGAGGAGCGTGTGCTCGTTCCCTCACCCAAGGTGGCGACCTACGACCTGCAGCCGGAGATGAGCGCCGAGGGCGTGACCGCCGCGGTGCTCGAGCGCCTGGAGCGCAACGAGCACCACGTCTACGTGGTGAACTTCGCCAACGCCGACATGGTTGGCCACACCGGCCGCCTGGACGCCGCACGCAAGGCGGTACGGACCGTGGACGACTGCCTCGGCCGCATCGTCGCCGCTGCCCGCAGACAGGGTGGAGTGGTCGCCATCACCGCCGACCACGGCAACGCCGAGATGATGAGCGATCCGGTCACCGGCGGGCCGCACACCGCCCACACGACGAATCCGGTGCCGGTCCTCCTCATCGGCGACGCGGTGCGCGGGGCGAAGCTCCGGGAGATGGGCATCCTGGCCGACGTGGCGCCGACCCTCCTCCAGCTCCTCGGCCTGGAGCAGCCGGAGGTGATGGACGGCCGCTCCCTGCTGGCCGGCGCCGCGCGGTCCTGAGGCCGCGGCCCGGCGCTAGGATGGCGGGCCGTCCCCCTGCCGAACCCGAGCATGCGCCCCCGATCCATCCTCTTCCGGACCCTGGCGGTCCTGCTCCTGGGTGCGACCTCCCTCTCCGCCCAGACCTGGTACGTCAGCGGCAGCGGCGACGACGTCGCCGGTGACGGCTCCTTCGGCAACCCGTACCGCACCATCACCAAGGCCCTGAGCGTGGCCTCTACCGGCGACGACATCGAGATCGGCACCGGCACCTACAACGCCGCCGCCGGCGAGGTCTTCCCGCTCTCGATCCCCAACGACGTGGACCTGCGCAACGCTCCGGGATCGGGGCCGGTGATCGATGGAGACGGTGCCCCCGTGCTCCTGGAGATCGGCGCCTCGATCACCCTGGAGACGCGGATCACGGGCCTCAGCCTCGTGGACTGCGGGGTCTGCATCGATCTGCCCGCGGGCACCTCGATCAGCGGTCAGCTCCTGATCATCGAGGACTGCGCCTTCACGGACTTCACGACCGCCGCCTTCCAGGCCGACTTCAGCACCGGCAGCGGCAACCAGTTCGTCCTGCAGAACTGCAACCTCCTGGGCGCCAGCGCCGGGCATGGGGTCCTGGTGAGCGTACGCTCCGGGGCCGACTTGATCCTCGGCCAGGTCGAGGACTGCCTGATCGCCGACTGCGACACCGGAATCGCCATCCTCACCGGTGACGACTCCACGGTGGACGACCTGTTCATGATCCGCCGCAACCAGATCAGCGGCCATACCGTGGCCGGCATCCACGTCCAGGCCCAGGGGGCGACCGGGTTGAGCACGCGCAACCAGACCACGGTGGACGGAAACATTGTCAGCGGCGGTGCCCAGAATGGCGAGGTCGGCCTCCTCATGGAGGCCCTGCACGCCGCTGGCGGCAACTCCCTCGCCACGGTGGACGGCCAGGTGCGCTACAACACCTTTCGGGACAACGACGTCAATCTGCGCCTGCGCACGACCTCGAACGGCGTGGATGCGCGCAGCGATCTGACTTCGGACTTCCTGGGCAACGCCTTCCTCGACGCTACCCAGTCCGGTGTCGAGTTCGACGTTACCCTGCCGGTCGCTCTGCAGCCGAACATGGCTCCGGACTTCGGCGACGTTCTGTCCGACCCCTTCGAGACCGGCCGCAACACCTTCCGCGGCAGCGCCCTCGCTGAGTGGGTGCTCGACGGCGACATGCAGAACGTCGTCCAGGCCCAGAACAACTTCTGGGACGAGGCGATCCCGAGCGCCGACATGCAGCTCAACGGCGCCCTGCCGCCGAACGTGAGTCCGGTCCTGGACGAGCCCCTGAACCCGATCCCGCAGCCGGACACGATCTCCGCCAACGAGAGCGAGAGCCTGACTCTCCTCGCCGGTGACTCCAGCACGGCCTTCGTCGGCAATCCGGATGCTGACGCCATCACGAACACCATCCAGGTGAGCGTCGGCGGCAATCTCGTGAGCGCGGTGGTGACGGCCGACGGCGCTTCGGTGGTGCTGACGACGCCGCCCATGAACGCCGGTGTGAAGACCGTGACCGTGCTCAACGCTGCCGGCCAGTCGGGGTCGACGGCCATCCAGGTCGTGGATTCCGGAGGCGGCGGAGGAGGCGGAGGAGGTGGCGGTCTGTGTGTCGTGGCCACCGCCGCCTGGGGCGACTACGACGCCCGCGAGGTACGGGTGCTTCGCGCCTTCCGCGACGAGTACCTCCTGAGCACGAGCCCCGGTCGCGCCCTGACCGCCGCCTACTATGAGCACGGCCCGCCCCTTGCCGCGGCCATCGCCCGCCACGCCTGGGCCCGTGGCCTGACCCGCGCCCTCTTGCAGCCGCCGGTTCTCCTGGCCGGGGCGCTCCTGGAATGGCGGGCCGGCCTCCGCTTCGCCGCCGGGCTCCTGCTCCTCCTGGTCTCTCTCCGGCTCCTGCGCTGCCGGCGGTGAAGGCGCCGGCGGTCCTGGGCGAGGACCGGGTCCGGGAGCTCCTGGATCCGGGTCGTGCCGAGGAGCTCGTTTCCGAGGCCCTGCGGGCCTTCTCGGCCGGCGCGGCGCGGCAACCGGTCCGGGCCGTGGCCTCCGCCGGCGAGCCGGTGCGCGGCTATCTCGGAGCCATGCCCGGCTGGCTGCCGGCGACGCCTTCCGCTCCCGAGACCCTGGGCCTCAAGGCCGTGGCCTGGTTCCCCGGCAACGCCCGCCGCGGGCTCGCGACCCACCACGCCTGGATCCTCCTCTTCGACCCGGAGACCGGCGAGCCGCGGGCCTTCCTGGCCGCCGGGACGCTGACGGCGGTGCGCACCGCCGCCGCCACGGCGGTCGCAACCCGGGTCCTGGCCTCGCCCACGGCCCGGGTGCTGGCGATCCTGGGGACCGGCGTCCAGGCGCGGAGCCACCTCCCCGCCCTGCGCCGGGTGCGCGCCTTCGAGGAGCTGCGGGTCTGGTCGCCCAGCCGCGAGCATCGTGAGGCCTTCGCCCGCGAGCACGGCTGCCGGGCGGTGGCCTCCGCCGAGGAGGCCGTGCGCGGGGCCGATGTGGTCACGGCGGTCACCGCCGCCGCCGAACCAGTGGTCCAGGAGGACTGGCTCGCCCCCGGCGTCCACCTCAATGGTGTCGGCGCCTGCCGGCCGGACCAGCGCGAGTACGACTCCGGCTGCCTGCGCGGCGCCCGCGTCTTCGTGGACAGCCGCGAAGCCGCCCGGCGCGAGGCCGGCGACCTCATCCTGGCGGGGGTCGAGCCCGAGGCCGAGCTCGGAGACGTTCTCCTGGGCAGGCACCCGGGCCGCCGCTCCCCGGCCGAGCGGACCTTCTTCAAGAGCCTCGGCCTCGCCGTGGAGGATCTCGTCTGCGCCCGCGAGATCCTGGCCCGAGTCGGACTCTAGAGAAGACTGCGTACCTCGAGGACCAGGACGGCAGGCCCTCCGCCCTCCGGTCCGGTGCGGAGCTCCAGGACCTGGACGGTGCCGGCTTCCAGTTCCAGGTTCTGCCGGAGCAAGGGATCGGGATCGGCGCCGGGTTCGGGCAGCCACTCGAGGATCCAGGCGCCGGCCTTGAGGACCGGGGAGGCGAAGCGGCCTTCCAGGTCCGTCATCAGGAGGCGGGCCTCGCCGCCGGCGGCCGGGCGCAAGCGCAGGACCGAGCGCCGGTGGGCCGCGGAACCAGGCCCGCTCACCCGCCCCTCGACGCGCGCTCCGGGTTCCAGGGCCAGGCGCAGGGGCTCGGGCGCGGGGCCGCCGGGGGCGAGGGAGACCTCTACGGCCCGGCCCGGCAGGCAGGCGGGATGGGCGGCCGAGACCGCATAGGTCCAGAAGGCCAGACTCTCCCAGCGCAGGCGCCCTTCCGGGCCGGCGGGCCGCTCCATCTGCTGCTCGCGCCCGTCGGCGTCCCGGTAGCGGAGGCGGACGGTGGCGCCGGAAAGAGGCCGGCCGTTTCGGGCGTCCAGGACCTCGACTTCCAGGGCATCCGCCGCAGGCGCCGTGTCCGCCGGCGCTGCCTCTCTCACCGGTGCCGGCGGGGCGGGAGGGGCCGCCGCCTCCCGGGGGCCGCCGTCGCCGAGTACCTGCCGGGCGCGGTCGCCCGGCGGGTCGGAGGCCCGCTCCTTGCGCGGCGGACAGGCCACGGAGCCGAGGAAGGCCGCGGCGAGGAGCAGGAGCAGGGCTCCCGCCAGGAGACGCAGCCGGCGCATGGCTCAGCCCAGGGTCTTCTCGGGCGCCTCGACCTCGGCCTCGACCGGGCGGCCGTCGGGATGCAGGGCGTAGACCTTCTCGCCGGTCCGGGCGACCCGCCGGCGCAGGCTGCCCAGGCCGATGGGCTCGTCGCGCACGGGGCTCCAGACCCAGGACGTCACGCGGCCCACCGGTTTGCCCGCGGCGTCGTGCAGGGGCAGGCCGTTCAGGGGTTCCCGGCCCTCGCGGAAGCGCAGGCGGCAGAGGCTCCAGGGCGCCTCGCCGTAGGTGTTCACTCGGGCCACCACTTCCTGACCGGCGTAGCAGCCCTTCTGGACCGAGGCCCGCTGCCACTGACTGGAGTCGGGGAGCGTGGTCTCGGGGCCGAAGTCCACACCCCACTTCGGGATGCCGGCTTCGACGCGCAGAATGTCCAGGGCGACGAGGCCGGCCGGCACCGCCCCGGCCTCGCGCAGGGCCTTCGCCAGGGGCTCGATGCGTCCTGCCGGGCCGCAGAGCTCCCAGGATGCCTCGCCGCGGTCGGGGCGCTGCAGGACCCACAAGCCCTCGCCGGCCTCGGCCACGGCGAGATCGCGTCGCGAGGCCGGCGCATCCCCGGCCGCCCGCGGGACCGGCAGGCCCTGGTCCTCCAGGGCCGCGGCCGCCTGCGGCCCGAGGACCAGGAGGCGGGCCGGGCGCGGCCGCTCCCAGGCCAGGTCCTCGCCGAAATGGAAGAGGTCGAGGCGCCGGTCCATCTCCTCCTCGCGGCTCGCCGGCAGATCCAGGAGAAGGGTCTCGCCGTCCCCGCCGCCCGCCGCGTAGAGGAGGAGTTCGGTGATGTAGTGGCCCTTGGCATCGAGGAGGGCCGAGTACTGGCCGCCCCCGGGAGGCAGGGCCAGGAGGTCGCTGGAGAGGATGCGCTGGAGCCACGGCCGGAGATCGGCACCGCGGGCCAGGATCCAGCCGCGGTCGCCGCCCTCGGCGAGGGCCAGGCCTTCGCGGCAGGCAGCGTACTCGGGGCCGGCCGGCCCGAAGCGCAGGGGCAGGAGGACGCCGTCCACTGGAGCGTGTTCGGCGCCCCAGGACGCGAAGAGCTCGTGGAGCGGGGTGGGGCTGGCCTCCACGGGGACGGTCTCCATGGCGGGATTCTAGTCCCCCGCCGGCGCACCCTCCGGGCGCAGGGCCAGGACCACCTTCTCCCCGATCCAGGGCGTCCGCCGGACGGGTATCCAGGCCAGGAGCTGGAGGCCGGCCGCGCCCACCTCCTTGCGGATGGTGGCCGGCGAAGGGTTCCCGGGCGCCCGCTCCAGGAGGCCCAGGCGATGCCGCAGCCGCCTTCCCTGGATGCGCAGGGTATGCCCGTGGTGGTAGTCGAGGAGGACTGCCTTGCGGGCGACGCGGCCCATCTCCATCAGGAAGGCCCGGCGCAGGCCGGGATCCCGGACCAGATGGAGAAAGCGGATGCAGAGGACCAGGTCGAAGGCGCCGTCGGCGAAGGGGAGGCGGGCGGCGTCGGCGGCGAGGAAGCGCTCGCCGGGCCAGGCGGCCCGCGCCTCGGCGAGCATGGCCAGGGAGAGGTCGGCGCCGACGGGCTCCAGCCCCTCCGACCGGAGGAGGCCGGTGAAGCGGCCCTGACCGCAGGGCAGGTCGAGGGCCGTCGCCAGCGGGCCGCCCTGGCGGCGCAGGATCTCCAGGCCACGGCGCAGGGCCCGGGCCTTGCGGGCGTTCCGGCGCCGTCCGGCCGCGCCGCTCCAGCGGCGGCCGTAGGTCCGCGCCACCTCGCGGTCGCGATAGTGCTCCAGCTTGGCAGGCCGGCCGCCTTCCTCCATGCCCCCATCCTGCCATCGCCGGGCGGCCGCGGATTCCCCCTGCAGAAGACGCTCCGAAGGTCTATCCTCCCCGGTCATGGTGGCGGAAACCCCTGACGGCATTCCTGCTCTTCCGCCCCGGCCTCGAGACGCCCACAAGGGCAGCATGGGCCGGGTTCTGCTCGTAGCAGGCTCGCGCAATCTCGGCGGCGCTGTGGCGCTGGCGGCCGAGGCGGCCCTGCGCTCCGGCGTAGGCTTCCTCGAGATCGCCTGTCCTGGCTGTCTCCTGGACATCCTGACCACCCGGGTGCCCGAGGCGGTCCTCTTCCACCGTGGCGACAGCCGGCGCCTCCACTTCATCGCCGGCGACGCGGATCCGGTCCTGGACGCGGCCGAGAACGCCGACGCCGTGGTGGTCGGGCCGGGGCTGGGTCCCGGCAGCCAGCCCAAGGAGTTCGTCAAGCGCCTGCTCCTGGAGGCGGCGGACCTGGAACTGCCCTGGGTCTTCGACGCCGACGCCCTGAACCACCTGGCCGCCCTCGGCCAGGAGGTGCGCCTGCCGGCGAGGACCGTCCTCACGCCCCATCCGGGGGAGGCTGCCCGTCTCTTGCGCCGGGAGGGGGGACCGGCCGCGATCCAGGCGGACCGGGCGGGTTCCCACGCGGCCCTGGCCCAGCTGACGGGGGCGACGGTGGTCCTCAAGGGCGCCGGCACCCTGGTCGGCGGACCGGAGGAGCCGCCGTGGGTCTGCGAGGCGGGCAACCCGGGCCTGGCGACGGCGGGCACCGGGGACGTCCTGGCCGGCCTGCTCGGGGGCTTCCTGGCCCGCGGCCTGGAGCCCGGGCCGGCAGCACGTCTGGCCGTCCATGTCCACGCCGCGGCCGGCGACCGCGCCGCTGCCCGCCTGGGCGAGGAGAGCCTGCTGGCCCGGGACCTCCTGGAGGAGATCCCGGGGGTCCTGAAGGAGCACCCGCGGGAAGAGGCCTGAGCCCTCCGGCGCCGCCGGTCCGGGCCCCGGGAGAGCGGAGACCGTCCCGTCCTAGGATGGAGGTCCCCGCAGCATGACCCTCCTCGCCCTTCCGGCCCTCTTCCTCCTCCTCGCGCCCCAGGAACCGGGGCCGCCCTGGTGGGAGGCCTGGGCCGACGGCTCGGCCGGGCCTCCGGAGCTCCTGGCCTGGGCGGGCCTGCCCCCTGAGGCCGGGGTCGCCGCCGGACCCGCCCTGGCCGCGGCCCTGGAGGCCCTGGAGGGGCAGGGGGCGCCGGAAGGACTCCTTCCCTGTCTTGTGGCCGCGGCTCTGGTGCCGGAGCGGGTCTCGGGGATCGAGCCCTTGCCGGCGGAGGAGAGCCGCCGGCGGGTGGCCGAGCTGCTTCCCGTCCTCCTGGCCGGGGAGGAGGATTTCGACCGCGCCGTCGTCGCCGCGCGCCTCCGCCCCTGGCTGGACGCCGGCCATCTCCAGGCCCTTGCCGCTCTGCTGAAGGCGCGCCCGCCTCACGCCGAGACCGGCCTGCATCTCTTCCTGGTCGCTCCCCCGGCTGTCGCCCGCCCCTTCTGGACCGCCTTCGTCCTGGACCCCGGACAGCACCTCCAGGCGCGGCTCCGGGTTCTGGACCGCTTGCTGCGGGTCGTGGGGCCGGAAGCCCTGGCGGATCTCCGGCCCCTTCTCGGCGCCGGCACCGATCCGGCCCTCCTGCGGCGCCTCCTCGTGGATCTCGCGCCCGGACTGCGGCCCGAGGACCGCCCGCTCCTGGCCCGCCTCGCCGCCGCCGGGGATCCGGGGGTGCGCGCCCTGGCGCTCCAGGTCTGGGGGGCCTGGGAGACGGAGGAAGGGGAACGCCTGCGCGTCTTCGGCCTCGCGGAGGAGCTTCCCTTCGAGGACCGGCTGCCGGTTCTCGAGGCCCTGGCGCGCAAGGGCCGCCACGCCGGCATTGCCGAGCGTCTCCTGCCCTGGCTCGACAGCGGCCGCCCCGAGCGGCGGGCGGCGGCCTTGCGCCTGGTCCCGGCCTTCGCCGGGCCCGAGGCCCTCTTCGAGGCCTGGATGCGGCGCCTGGAGCGCGGCGCCGGCCGGCGGGAGCGCGGCCTCTGGGCGCGGCAGCTGGCGCTCCTGCCTCTGCCCGAGGCCCGGGCAGCGGCGGCGCGCTGGCTGGTCGAGGAGGGCGGCTGGGAGGAGGGGAGCCTGGCCCGGGTCGTGGCCCGGAGCCTCTTCCGCTCTCCGGACTTCGATCCCTGGCTGCCGCGCTGGTTGCGCCTCGGCGGCGCGCCCGAGGATCTGCGCTTCCAGGCGGCTGTCCTCCGGGCGGAGAGCTCCGAGGCGGCGCGCGAGGAACTGCGGCGTTTCCTGAGGGAGGGGAGCGGTCCGCGGCAGGCCGAGGCCGCCCGGGTTCTCGGGCGGCTGGGTGCGGCCGCGGACCTCGCCCAGCTCCAGGATCTGGCCCGGGATCCCGGCGCCCACCCGCCGGCGCGGGCGGCGGCGCTCCGTGCCCTCGCGGCCTCCCGGCACGGGCCGGAACTGCTCTCCCGCCTGCTGGCGGAGGCTTCGACTGCGGAGCCCTACGAGGTCCTGGAGGCCCTGCTGCGGAGCGCGGCGGGGGCGGGACTGGCCGTGGAGGCCCGGATGCATCTCCTCTCCTGGACGGAGAGCCTGCCCGAGGGTTACGCGCCGTCCTTGAGGCGCGCTCTCTGGGGGGCCTGGGCCGACCGCCCCCAGGGGCTGGAGGTGGAGGCCCTGGCCCGGGATCTGGCCGAGGTCCTGCGTGCCCGGGTGCTCGATCCGGAGGCCGAGCTCCGGCCGGTCTCCGAGCCCCGGACCCTGGCCGTGGAGGAGGCGGACACCCGCCTCGCTGCCGCCGCCCTGGCCGCGGCCCTGACCCCCGGCTCCGGTGCCCTCGGCGGGGTCCCCGAGGCCGAGGCGGAGTTGCGGCTCCTGGACCTTGCCGGGGTGGCGGCCAGCGCTCTGCTCGTGGCTGCCGCCGAACTGCAGCGTGCCCTGCCGGACTTCGCCTGGAGCTGCTGGCTCGAGATCGCCGGCCGGGAGGAGGTTCCGCTCCGCACCCGGCTGCGGGCGCAGGCCGGGGCCGCCCGCGCGGCCTGGGGGGAGGATCCCGCCCGCGGCCTGGAGGCTCTCCGGGTCCTCAGCTCCGACGCGCGCGTCCTCTACGAGCACCCCTGGGACCTGGCCTGGGGCCTGGGCCGGGCCGAGGCCCGCGGCTGGGTCCTGGCCCTCGACCGCCTCGTGGAACGGGGGGTCCTCGTGCGCGCCCGGCTGGAGGCCGAGGAAGAGGCCCGGGCCTCGGTCCTGGCGGCCCTCCTCCCCGGCTTCGTGGCGGCGCCCCATCTCGTCGAGGCGGCCTCTCTCCTGGACCCCGCCGGCCCCGCTTCGGCGACCGCCCTGGCCCTGGCCCGGCGGGCGGCCGAGTGGGGCCCCGACCTGCCTGAGGCCTGGGAGCATCTCGCCCGGGTCCTCGAGGCCCGGGGGGAAGGAGAGAAGGCCCGAAGGGCCTGGGCTCGGGGCCTGCGTCTCCTGCCTCCCTCCGACCCGAGGCGCAGCCTCTGGGCCTCCCGGGCCGGGATCCCGGCGGGCTGAGCCCGGGGCGGATCCATCCCCGGGCCGGCGGCGCCGTGGGCCTCCGGTAGCCTTGTCTCCGATGCGCTTCCGTCGCCGCCCGTCCGCCCCGCTCCTGGGCCTTCTGCTCGCCGGCCTCCTCGTGGCCCCCGCCGCCGCCCAGGACCGGGAGGCGCTCCTGCGTGAGTTCGCCCGCCACGGCGTCCTCGTGGACCTGGAGCGCGGGCTGATCCAGCTCGACGCGAGCATCTGCCAGGTCTACGAACCCCTGGAGTACCTCCTCGTCATCCGGCCCCGCGGCAAGGACCACGAGAGCCTCCTCTGTGTCGAGGAGGTGAGCGCCGAAGCCCTGAACGCCGCCATCCTTCTCCTCGGCGTCGAGGCCGGGCGGAACGGCCGGATCGTGCCCAAGGATCCGC
>JALUUN010000308.1 GCA_027021325.1 Planctomycetota bacterium | reverse complement strand
GGGCGCCGGACCATGGCTATGGGATCTTCTCGGACGACGAGATCAGCGTCTTCTCCCCGGACTTCGCCGCCCTGCGGGACAAGGACCGGCGCCTCACGGAGGACTACCTCCGTGCCGTCCGCTCGGCCCTGGCCGCCCGCGGCCTGCTGCCAGAAGGGCGGTAGACGCTGCCCCGCAGCCGGCCGGCGCGCTCTCTTCGGGAGCGGGCCGGGCCTGAGGAAGGTCCGGCGCTGGCGGGACGGTGGTTGCCATGCCGGGCAGCGAGGAAGAGGGATCTCGGGCCGGGTGCGCCGGCCGGACCGGGCCGGCCGGAGGACGCCTTCCGTCAGAGAGCCCTCCGCGTGCTAGACTCGTCCTTGCACCCGCGGGTCATCCGGACACATGGCCTCGAATCCGAAGCATCCTTCCGGGCGGCCGCGGGCTGCCCGTGCGCCGTTGCGCGCGCGCCTCGCCGGCGCCTTCCTCCTCCTCGCTGCCGCACCGGCGCTCCTGCCCGCCCAGGAGCCGGCGGCCCCCGCGCCGGAGCTCGCGCGCCGTCTGCAGATCCTCCAGGAGCGGCTGGAGGCGGAGCGCATCCGCCAGCACATTCCGGGCATGGGCTTCGCCCTGGTGCGCGGCGACGAGGTGCTCCTCGCCCGCGGCTTCGGCCTCGCCGAGGTCGAGAGCGGGACGCCGGCCACCGAGGCCACGCGCTTCGAGATCGGCTCCAGCACCAAGGCCTTCACCACCACCCTCGTCGCCATGCTCGAGGCCGAGGGCGTCCTCTCCTGGGACGACCCGGTCACGAAGTACCTGCCCTTCTACGACCTGCAGGTGGACGCGCCCGGCGACCCCGAGGTGCTCCTGCGGGACCTGGCCTGCCACCGCACCGGCTACCCGCGGCAGGGTCTCCTCTGGGTGGCCGGCGCCCTGCAGCCCGACGAGATCCTGCGGACGGCCAGCGGCGGCCGGCCCTACGCTTCCTTCCGCGAGCGCTTCCTCTACAACAACGTCCAGTTCCTGGCGCTGGGCCGGGCGGCGTCCGCGGCCAGCGGCCGAAGCTGGGATGCGCTGATCCAGGAGCGCCTCCTCGACCCCCTGGGGATGGAGGCAACCTCCCCGCGCCGCCCGGAGGACCTCCCCCGCGCCCGGGGCTACGTCTGGAACGGCGACCTCGCGCGGGTGCTTCCCGAGGAGGAGATGAAGGTGGGTCCGGTGGCGCCGGCCGGGGCCATCGTCTCGACGGCCGCGGACATGACCCGCTGGCTGCGCTTCCAGATCGGCCGCGGCGCCTTCGCGGGCCGGCGGCTGCTCCCCGAGGAGGCCCTGACCGCCACCTGGGAGGCCCAGATCGGGACCGGCCCCGGCGTCTCCTACGGCCTGGGCTGGATGCGCCACGAGGGCGAGCGCCTCCTCATCGAGCACGGCGGCAACACCTTCGGCTTCTCGGCCATGGTCGCCTTCCTGCCCGAGGAGGAACTGGGCTTCGTCCTGCTCACGAATCTCTCGGCGGCTCCGCTCCAGAACCAGAGCCTCTCCCTGGTCTTCGACACCCTGCTGGGGCCCTTGCCCGGCGACGGCCCCGCGGCCGGAGAGGGCGGTGACCCCGCGCCCTTCCTCGGCGAGTTTGTGGCCGACTTCCCGCCCTTCGACGGAGAGATCTTCACGGTCCGGGCCGAGGACGGGGTCCTGATCCTCGATATCCCGAGTCAGACCGCCTACCGCCTCGGCCCGCCGGACGAGGAGGGCCTGCGCCCCTTCGAGATCGCCCCGCAGATCCGCACGGGTTTCGAGGATCTGGAGGACGGCCGCTACCAGGTGCTGCGCCTCTACCAGGGGCAGCTGGTCTTCGAGATCCCGCGCAAGGGGCATGTCGTCCGCGGCTCCCTGAGCGAGGAGGAGGCGCGGCCCTACCTCGGCCGCTACCGCTCGGCGAACCCCGCCATCGGCGTCTTCAGCGTCGAGTTCCGCGACGGCCGCTTGTGGGTGGACATCCCCAAGCAGATGGCCTTCCCCCTGGAACCTCCCGGGGAGGACGGGCGCTGGGTCTACCACACCCTGCCGGCGGCGAGCATCGAGTTCCACGAGGAGGACGGCCGCGTCGTGGCGGCGACCTTGCGCCAGGATCTCGGCGGAAGCGACTACGTGGAGCGCGTGCCGCGCCTGGGCGGCGAAGAGGACGGGGAGCTGCCGCCGCTCTCGGCTCTCGTCGCCCTGCACGCGGGCGCCGGCCGCGCCCCCGCCGGCCTGGTCCGTGCCCGCGGCCGCATCGAGGCCGTGCACTGCGGCGTCGAGGGGCGCTTCACCTGGTGGGACGGAGGACCGGAGCGTCTGCGTTCGGAACAGGACTTCGGCCGCCTGGGCCGGTCGGTCACCGTCGTCGTGGGCGAAGCCGGGCGGACCCGCGGAG
>JALUUN010000307.1 GCA_027021325.1 Planctomycetota bacterium | reverse complement strand
CCGTCTGATCCGTCCGTCATTCTCCCACGAACCGTCACAGCCAGGAGACCGGACCATGGCCTTTCTCTCGACACTCTCTCTCCTTGGGGCGCTGCCGCTGCTCGACTCCCCCCAGGAACCCGGGGAATGGACTCTGCGCTACTCCTTCGATGGCCCCGTCGAGTACGGCTACCTCGGGGCCGCCCTCGCCCAGGTGGGCGACATCAACGCCGACGGCATCGCCGACATCGGCGCCGGCCATAGTCCCGTCGTAGGGCCCGGACGTGTCTACATGATCTCGGGAGCGGACGGTCGGAGGATCTACGAGGTGGGCCCGGGCCGAGGGAACGTCACCACCATCAGCGCCCTGGCGGAGCTCAACGGCGACGGCTACGACGAGTTCCTGGTCTCCACCTGGGACACCGTCCGCCGGGTGGTCTTCCTCCACTCCGGCGTGGACGGGACCGTCCTCCTGCAGGTGACCGATCCGCAGGACCAGAGCGGAGAGGATTTCGGAGACGCCCTCGCTCCCACGGCCGACTTCGACGGGGATGGATGGCCCGACTTCGCCGTCGGCATGCCGAGATGGGACGAGGGAGGAACGCCCGACCGCGGCCGCGTGGACATCTACTCCAGTGCCGACGGCGCCCAGCTCCTGAGGTTCGACGGCCCGCCCGGCGAGATCAGCATGTTCGGAGACGCCCTCGCCTCGGGAGACGTCAACGGCGACGGCATCCAGGACCTCATCGTCGGCGCTCCCCTGGCCCACGTCGGGGGAACCACGTCCGGCGGATCGGTCTTCCTCTACTCGGGCGCCGACGGCTCCCTTCTTCGCCGCATCGATGGCCCGGTCTACAACAACCTCGCCGTCGGAGCCTTCGGGCTCACCATCGCGGTCTGTGGAGACCTGGACGGTAACGGCGGTGCCGACATCGCCGTCGCCGACGCCCGGGCGCGAGGGCCGGCGGGGCGCAATGCCGGCGCCGTCTACATCCATTCGGGCGAGGACGGGTCTCTCCTGAAGGTCCTCCTGAGCTCCGAAGACCTGTCCGCGTTCGGGGAAGCGGTCGCCTCGGGAGGAGACGCGAACGGCGATGGCATTCCCGACATCCTCGTCGGCGCACCGGAAGCGATTCTCGGCTCCTGGCAGGATACAGGACAGGCTTTCGTCTATTCCGGCGCGGACGCCTCGCTCCTCTACTCCGTCTACGGAGAGACCGCGCGCGATGGGTTCGGGTCCGCCGTCGCCTTCGGCGGAGACGGCGATGGAGACGGGACGGACGACATCGTCGTCTCGGCTCCGGTGGCGGACCCCGGCGCCCTCAGCTGGGCGGGATCCGTCTATGCCTTCGGCTACAACCCCTTCCTCTGGGCCGGAGACGGCGAGGTCTCCATCGCCGCCCACGACACCGTCGTCCTGAACCTCGACTTCCCGGACTCCGCCGCTGGAGAGTCCTGGATGCTGCTCCTCTCGGCCACGGGCCAGGGTCCGGTGACCAGGCAAGGACTGACTCTGCCCCTGACCCCGGACGCCCTCCTCCAGCGCACGCTGGCGGGCGACTACAGCATGCTCGGGGCGGGCAGCCAGGGCATGACCGGCGTCCTGGATCCGGACGGCGACGGCCAGATCCTTCTCGACTTCCCGCCCGGCGCCCCCCCGGTGGCCCCGGGGAGTCGCTTCTACGCTGCGGTCCTCACGCTGGATGCATTCGGTCAGCCCGCCCATGTCTCGGCCTCGGTCACCTTGACCGTAGTCCCCTGAGCCCGGGCCCGATGCCGGGATTTCCCGGTAAGATCGAATCGGCGCCCGGCAAGGGTGAGGTGACTGGGCGGATCCCTGGAGCCGCCGCTTCGGTGGCCCCCGCCCCTCCCCGCAGGTCATGCTCCTTCTCCCCGGCTTCCTCCTCCTTCTGATCCCCGTCTTCCCCGCAGCCGCCCCTGGATCCCAGGATCCGGGCCGCTGGGTCCAGCGTTTCGCCTTCCACGGCCAGATCCCCTACACCGGGCTCGGGGAGCAGGTCGCGAACCTGGGAGACGTGGACGCTGACGGAATCCCGGACATCGGGGCAACGGTCGGCGGTGCCGTCCCAGGAGCGGTGTACGTGGTCTCCGGCGCCGACGGCCGCCGCCTCTACCGCCTCGAGGTCCCCAAGGGGGACCCCGACTACGGCGAGACCCTGGCCGCCCTGGGGGACGTCAACGGCGACGGCCACGACGACTTCCTGGTCGGCGCCCCGAACGCCGCCGTGCCGGGGCGGCAGGACGCGGGCGTCGTCTACGTCCACTCCGGGGCCGACGGGTCGCTCCTCTACCTGCGCCGCGGGCTGCCTTCGACCTGGGGCTCGGGATCCGGCCAGTTCGGCCGCGGCCTGACCGGTCTCGGGGACGTGGACGGCGACGGCATCCCGGATTTCGCCGTGGGCTCGTACAAGGCGGATCCCCGCACCAACCCGGATGCAGGCAAAGTAGAGATCTTCTCCGGCGTGGACGGCAGCCGCCTCCTGACGATCCCCGGCCACGACCCGTCCTCGAACTACGGTTTCGCGCTGGCTGCGGCGGACGTGGACGGCGACGGCACTCGGGAGCTGGTCGTCGGGGCCCCCCGGTACTCCGAGCGCCCGGACCCCTGGCACGGGCGCGTCTACATCCATTCGGCCACGGACGGCCGGCTGCTCCGGATCCACGAACCGGAAGTCATCGACTTCGGGCTCTTCGGAGAGGCCGTCGCGGGGCTCGGTGACCTGAACGGCGACGGCTGCGAGGAGATCGCCGTCGGCCATCCCAACGCCGGCCCGAACTTCGGCGGGCTCGTCTACGTGTTCTCGGGGGCGAATGGCGCCCTCCTCTTCGAGGTCGAGGGAACCGACTTGAACACCGAGTTCGGGAGCGTGCTCGCCGGGGGCGGCGATGCCAACGGAGACGGCATCCCGGACCTCCTGGCCGGCGCCCCGGTGGCCAGCAAGGGCAGCTGGCTCTGGACCGGTGCCTTCGCCCTCTTCTCGGGAGCCGATGGGTCCCTGCTGCTGGTCGAGACGGGTCGCACCGCCCGGGACCGCCTCGGGGCGAGCCTCGCCTTCGGCGGCGACCCCGACGGCGATGGCACCGACGACATCCTCGTCTCGGCCCCCTATGCCAACATCGGCTTCCGCAACTTCGTCGGTGCCGTCTATGCCCTCGGTTACGAGCCCTTCCTCTGGACCGAGGACCGGGAGGTCTCGATCTCCGCACAGGAGACCCTGACCCTGAACCTGGACTTCCCGCCGTCGGCCGGCGGCGACACCTGGCAGTTGCTCCTCTCGGCGACCGGCACGGGACCCGCCCATCTGGGCATCCGTCTGAACATCCCGCTGACGCCCGACGACCTCTTCCAGAGGACCCTGCGCGGTGACTACAGCATGCTGGGAGCGGGCTCCCAGGGCATGACCGGCGTCCTGGATCCGGCAGGCGACGGTCAGATCCTCCTCGACTTCCCGCCGGGCCAGCCCCTCACCGCCGCCGGACGGACCTACTACGCTGCCGTCCTCTCCTACAGCCCCAACGGCCGCCCGCACCTGGTGTCCGCAGCGGCGGCCTTCACCGTCGTCCCCTGAGGGCCGTCACGCCACGCCTGGCGGCGGCTTCCTTCTCCGCCTAGGCTCGGGGCGTGCGCCTGCCTCTCCGCCCGCCCCTCGCCGCGCTGGCGGTGCTCCTCGCTGCCGCCCCCCTGACCGCCCAGGACTACGAGCCCGAGTGGGACTCGCTCTCGAAACGTCCGGTCCCCGAATGGTTCCCGGAGGCGAAGTTCGGGATCTTCATCCACTGGGGCGTGTACTCGGTGCCCGCCTTCTCCGACACGAGTACCTACTCCGAGTGGTACCAGTACTGGCTGGACACGAACTCCCACGGCGGCCTGGTCCGGCGCTTCCACGAGGCGAACTACGGCCCCGGCTTCGAGTACCGGGATTTCGCATCGAGGTTCCGGGCAGAGCTCTTCGACCCCGAGGAATGGGCCCGGATCCTCCGCCGCAGCGGCGCCCGCTATGTGGTCCTGACCTCCAAGCACCACGACGGCTTCTGCCTCTGGCCGGACACCCGCGCCAGCGCCGTCCGCGGCTACCCCTGGACCGCGGCAGAGACCGGCCCGCGGCGGGATCTCGTGGGCGAGCTGACCGAAGCGGTACGCGCCGCCGGCCTGCGGATGGGTCTCTACTACTCCTTCATGGAGTGGCACAATCCGCTCTTCGAAGAGGACCCCGATCGCTACGTAGCCGAGTACATGATCCCCCAGATCCAGGACCTGATCCTGCGCTACCGGCCGGACGTCTTCTGGCCCGACGGCGAGTGGAACCACCCCGACTCTTTCTGGCGCAGCCCCGAGATCCTGGCGTGGATTTACGAGAACGCCCCGAACCGGGAGGAGATCGTGGTCAACGACCGCTGGGGGCGGTCCCTGCGCGGCAGCGTCGGCGACTTCTCGACCACCGAGTACGGCCACCTGGGCGGCGCCCGGGGCATGCGCCGCGACCGCCCCTTCGAGGAGTGCCGCGGCATCGGCCATTCCTTCGCCTGGAACCGGGCCGAGGGCTACGACCTCTACATGAGCCGCACGGAGTGCGTCCGGCTCCTCGTGGATCTCGTCAGCCAGGGCGGCAACCTCCTCCTGGACATCGGCCCGACGGCGGACGGGCGGATCCCGCTGATCCTGCAGGATCGCCTCTTCGCCATCGGCCGCTGGCTGGAGAAGAACGGCGTGGCGATCTACGGCACCGAAGCCGGCCCCTTCCGGCGACTCTCTTGGGGCCGCTCCACGGTCCGCGGCGACCATCTCTATCTCCATGTCTACGACTGGCCCGAGGACGGCCGGTTGCGCCTGCGCGGTCTCCTCAACGACATCGAGGAGGCCCGTCTTCTCCACGATCCCGAGGGCCCGCCCGTCGCCGCCGTACGGGAGGAAAACGGAGACTGGATCCTGGACCTGAGCTGCCGCCTCCCCGGCGAGCATGTGAGCGTCCTGGCCCTGGACCTGGATGGTGCGCCGCGGGTCGAGGAGTGGTTCGGTCCCGGCGAGGACGGAGTTCTGGAGCTCCCTGCGGCCGCCGCCGGGATCGAGGGCCCTTCCCTGCGCACGGAGAGCATGTCCGGCCCTGGCGGCCGTCCGGTCCTCAATCTCGGCTATTGGACGAGCCTCGAGGACCGGGCGAAGTGGGCGCCCGTGCGCCTGCCGGAACACAGCACCTGGCGCCTGCGCATCGAGTACGCCTGCGCCCCCGGCCAGGAGGGCGGGCGCCTCGCCGTGGAGCTCCGCACCGCCGGGGGCGCCCTGGCCCTGGACCTGCCGGTCGAGCCGGCCACGGGATCCTGGCGGGACTACGCCTGGCTCGGGCCCTTCGATCTGGAGCTCCCGCCGGCGCTGGCGGGAGCCGAGCTGGAGGTCATGGTCCGTGCCCTGGAGATCCCCGCCGACGCCCTCATGAACCTGCGCCGGATCGTCCTGGAGCCGCGCTGAAGAAAAGGCAGTGCTGCCAGGGGAGCCCCTCGAAGGCGCGGATCAGGCGGAAGCCGTTGGCCTCGAGCTCCCGCCGGCACTGTTCGGCGCTCATCTTGTGCAGGGCCTGGATGGGTACCTCGGGATCCTCGGCCCGGAACTCCACAAGGACCAGGACACCGCCGGAGGCCAGAGCCCGGCGCAGGGAGCGAAGCATGCGCTCGGGATGGGAGAACTCGTGGTAGACGTCCACGAGGAGGATCAGATCGCAGGAAGCCTCGGGCAGACCTGCGTCCCAGGGGCGGTTGCGGACGGAGACCACATTCCTCAGCCCGGCTTCGGCCACGCGCTCCTGCATCCGGGCCAGCATCTCCTCCTGGATGTCCACGGCGAAGACGCGGCCCCCCGGCCCGGCGCGGCGGGCCAGTTCCGGGACGTGGTAGCCGGCGCCACAGCCGACGTCGGCCACGGTCCAGCCGGGCTGGACGGCGAGCGCCCGGTACAGGAGGGAGGTCTGCTCCTCGTTCTCGCGCGTCGCCCGCAGCAACCAGGGTGCACCGCTCCAGTGCATGGTGCGGGCGATGCGGCGGCCCTGGTACTCGGTGCGCGGCGGCGGCTCCTGGACCGGAAGCGCGCCGGCGGCGGGCGCTCCAGGCTCCTGGCCCGCGGCCGCGACAGCCAGCAGGAAACCGAGCAGAGCGAGGCGTCGCACGCTGCCATCCTGGCCTGGGAGAGCCGGGCTGTCGAGGCCGTCGCTTGGTTCTGAAGGATCATCGTCCTGTTCCTTCACGAGTGAATCCCGGAGCGAAATGCGCAGGAACCAGGAAGGATTCCCGGGCTAGGATGCAGACTCACGGACCGCCTGCCTGCGCCCCCCATGCCCGATCCTTCCCGGCTCCCCCGTCTGCTCCTGCCGGCCCTGGCCCTGGGGCTCCTCTCCGCCGCACTGGTCCATCGCGAGCAGGAGGGCCAGGAGCCCCTGGACTTCAACCGGGACATCCGGCCGATCCTCTCGGACACCTGCTTCACCTGCCACGGCCCGGATCCCGAGACGCGCAAGGCCGGTCTGAGATTGGACACTCCCGAAGGCATCTTCGGGGAACTGCGTGGCGGCGGCGCCATCGTCGTCCCCGGCGACCGCGAGAAAAGCGAACTCTGGTACCGCATCTCGGCGGAGGACCCCGAGGAGCGGATGCCGCCCGAAGAACACCGCAAGCACCTCGGTCCCGAGCAGATCGAGCGCATCGGGCGTTGGATCGACGAGGGCGCCGCCTGGGAGGAGCACTGGGCCTTCCGCCCGCCCGCGCGTCCTCCCCTGCCCGAAGTCCGGGATGCCGCGCGGGTGCGGAGCCCGGTGGACGCTTTTCTCCTGCAGCGCCTGGAGCGAGAGGGGCTGACCTACGAGCCCGACGCGGCGCCGGGCGAGCAGCTGCGCCGCCTGAGCCTGGTCCTGACGGGGATCCCTCCGACGCCCGAGGAGATGGACGCCTTCGAGGCCGACCCCTCGGAGGCGGCCTGGGACCGCGAGGTCGAACGCCTCCTCGCCTCGCCCCGCTACGGCGAGCACCTGGCCCGCTACTGGATGGATGCGGCCCGCTACGCCGACACCCACGGCCTGCACATCGACGCGGAACGCTCGCTCTGGCGCTGGCGTGACGGAGTCATCGCCGCTTTCCAGCGCAACCAGCCCTTCGACCAGTTCCTGACCGAGCAGCTCGCCGGCGACCTGATTCCGGACGCCAGCCTGGAGCAGAGGATCGCCAGCGGTTTCAACCGCAACCACGTCACGACCGGCGAGGGCGGCCTGATCGAGGAGGAGTACCGCGTCAAGTACTGCGTGGACCGGGTGGACACGACGGCCACCGTGTTCCTGGGCCTGACCCTGGCCTGCGCCCAGTGCCACGACCACAAGTACGACCCGATCAGTCAGAAGGAGTACTACCGTTTCTTCGCCTACTTCTTCAACACCACCGACTCCGGCAACGACCGCAATGCCCTCCTGCCACCGCCCTTCGTGAAAGCGCCGCTGCCAGAACAGGAGGAGGCCCTGGCGCGCCTCGCCCGGGAGAAACGGGCCCTGGAGCGGGAGCTGAATCGCATCGCCGACGAGGTCGGTCCCGAGCTCCTGGCCTGGGAGGAGGCCTGGAAGGCGGCGCGGCCGCCCGCCGCCCGCGAACTGGTCCAGGCCGCGCGCGACGCCCTCGACGAGGGTCTGGTGGCCTGGTTTCCCCTGAACCTGGACATGGCCGAGGCCTTCGGGACCTGCGCGGCCGCCGAGTCCCGGGAGGGGCTGGTCTCCTTCGTGCGCGGCAGCCGCGGCCCCGGGGCCCGCTTCGACGGCCAGGCCTTCCTGGAAGTCGGAGACCTCGGTGACTTCGAGAAGGACCAGCCCTTCAGTTACGGCTGCTGGGTGAAAACGCCGGACACGCAGCGCGGCATGTCCCCCATCGCCCGCATGGACGAGTCCCGGGCCTACCGCGGCTGGGACCTGTACCTCGCCGGCGGCAGCGTCTACGCCCACCTGATCTCATCGTGGGATGGCGACGCCATCCGCGTGAACACTCCGCCGGTCCTGGAGCAGAACCGCTGGCATCACCTCCTGGTCACCTACGACGGCTCCGGCCGCGCCAGGGGCCTGCACATCTACGTGGACGGCGAGGCGCAGGAACTCACCGTCACCCACGACTCGCTGCGGGGCAGCCTCCGCAGCCAGGCACCGCTCCAGATCGGCAGCCGGACGCCCGGAGCGCGCTTCACCGGGGAAATCGACGAGGTCCGGATCTACGCCCGCGAACTCGGTCCCGAGGAGGTCCGCGCCCTCGCCTCCCAGGGCGACGGAGGAGCCGGCGGCGACCCGCGGGCCCTGCCTGTGCAGTGGGAGGACTGGTGGTCCCTCGGCCCCTTCCCCGCCGAGAGCGGTGCCGCCGCCCTGGCCACGGACTTCGGCCCCGAGGCAGCGACCGGCAGCGCTGTGGATCTGGAGGCGGCCGTCGCTGCCGGAGCGGAAGAGCGGCGCTGGACCCGGCGGCCGGAGTTCCGGGACGGCGCCATCCAGAAGCTGAGCGGGACCCAGGCAGCCACCTACCTCTACCGCGAGTTCGAGGTGCCGACGGACCGCCGCCTGATCCTGCACCTCGGCACCGACGACACCGCCCGGCTGTGGCTGGACGGCGAGGCGGTCTTCGAACACAAGGAGCCGCGGGGCGTCGCCCCGGACCAGGACCGGGTCGAGGTCGAGATCCCCGCCGGGCGCCACCGGCTGCTCTTCAAGATCGTGAACCACGGTGGCGCCTACGCCTTCTTCTTCCGCACCGAGGAGGAGGTGGAGGGGATCCCCCTGGATGTCGTGCAGATCCTCGCTGGCGACCGCAAGCGGCGTTCCGCCAGTCAGGCCGAGCGCCTGCGCGACTGGTTCCTCCGCAACCACAGCCGAGAAGGCACCGCCGTTCTCGAGAAGATCCAGGCCGTGGCGGATGAGCAGAGCCGGATCGAGTCCGAGATTCCGGGCACGATGGTCATGGAGGAGCGTGCCACGCGCAGGCCGACCTACGTCCTGCGGCGCGGCCAGTACGACCAGAAGGGCGAGGAGGTCCAGCCCGGGGTGCCGGCGGTGCTGCCCCCCCCACCCGTGGACGCGCCGCCGAACCGCCTGGGCCTGGCCATGTGGATGACGCAGCCGGATCACCCCCTGACCGCTCGAGTCCAGGTGAACCGCCTGTGGCAGATGGTCTTCGGCACCGGCCTGGTCGCGACCTCGGAGAACTTCGGGACCCAGGGCGACTGGCCGACCCATCCGGAGCTCTTGGACTGGCTGGCCGTGGAGTTCGTGGAGAGCGGCTGGGACATCCAGCACCTGCTCCGCCTCATGGTCCGCACCACCGCCTTCCGTCAGGACGCCGCCGCCGGTCCTGAGAAACGGCGTCTCGACCCGGCCAACAGGCTCCTGGCCCGCGGTCCGCGTTTCCGCCTCGACGCCGAGGTGATCCGCGACAGCGCCCTGGCCGTGAGCGGACTCCTGGTCGAGAAGGTCGGCGGCCGTAGCGTCAAACCCTATCAGCCGCCGGGCCTGTGGAAGGCGGTGGCCTACGGCTCGGCCGAGTCCTCACCGGCCTTCGAACCCGACCAGGGCGAGGGCCTCTTCCGGCGCAGCCTCTACACCTTCTGGAAGCGCACGGCTCCGCCGCCCCAGATGACCACCCTGGACGCCCCGGACCGGGAGTACTGCGTGGTGCGGCGGGCGCGAACCAACACTCCACTCCAGGCGCTGCTGCTCCTGAACGACGTCCAGTACGTCGAGGCCGCACGGCACCTGGCTGTGCGCATGCTCGAGGCCGGAGGCGGCGATCCGGGCCGAGCGGCGGCCTGGGGTTTCCGTGCCTGCACCGCCCGCCGCCCGCTGGCGGCCGAGCTCCACGAGATCCTGGCCCTGGTGGACGAGCAAACCTCCTGGTATCAGGATCACCCGGAAGAAGCGCAGGCCCTCCTCGAAGTCGGCGACACCCCGCCCCCTGAGGGTGACGCCGCCGAACTCGCGGCCTGGACCCTGGCGGCCAACCTGCTCCTGAACCTCGACGAGTTCCTGAACCTGTGAGCGCCGCCTCTCAAGATCCCCTCGCCGAAGTCCGCCGGCGGCTTGCCCGCCGCGCCTTCCTCCAGGGCTCCGCCCTGCGCCTCGGCGGCATGGCCCTGGCGAGCCTCCTCGGCACGCGCCTCGGGGCGCGCGAGGCGGCCGCCTCCGCGCTGTGCGGCGGCGGCCTGGACGGCCTGCCGCACCATCCGCCCACGGCAAAGCGCATCATCTACCTCTTCATGTCCGGCGGGCCGAGCCAGATGGACCTCTTCGACTACAAGCCGAAGATGGAGGAGCGCTATGACGAGGATCTGCCGGACTCGATCCGCATGGGCCAGCGGATCACCACCATGACCTCGGGCCAGGCGCGCTTCCCCGTGGCGCCCTCGAAGTTCCGCTTCGAGCAGCACGGTGAGTGCCGGGCCTGGGTCAGCGAGCTCCTGCCCTGGACGGCGTCCATGGTGGACGACCTCACGATCGTCCGCAGCGTCCACACCAACGCCATCAACCACGACCCGGCCATGACCTTCATCCAGTCGGGTCACGAGCAACCGGGCCGGCCGAGCCTCGGCGCCTGGCTGAGCTACGGCCTGGGCAGCGAGAACGACGATCTGCCGGCCTATGTAGTCATGACCTCGCGGGGAACCGGACGCCAGGACGCCCAGGCCTTGTTCTCCCGTCTCTGGGGAACGGGCTTCCTGCCCAGCGAACACCAGGGCGTGCAGCTCCGCAGCCAGGGCGATCCCGTGCTCTA
>JALUUN010000306.1 GCA_027021325.1 Planctomycetota bacterium | reverse complement strand
CCCGGTGTCGGTGAAGGAGGCGATGCGCGTGCCGTCGCCCGTGTACCAGTCCCAGCCGGCCTCGGAGCGCATGACGCCATGATGCCACTGCTGGCCGAAGTCGGGATCGTTCGGGGTGTTCAGGGGGTAGACGATCCAGTCGGGATGGACGTACTCGTAGTCCCCCGTCGCCATGAGGAGGTCCCGTTCGGCGTTCTCGTCCAGGCCCGGCGTCAGGGTGAAGGACCAGAGGTCGCTCAGGGGCAGGTGCTGGACGGTGCGGTCCTGGATGCGCGCCACCGCGGCCTCGTAGCCGAGACGGGCCTGCTCGGGGCTCTCGCCGCGGGCGATGCGGTCCTCGATCTGCACCGGCCGGGCGATCATGCGCCCGCTGAACTCCTCGATCCCGGGCCGCTCGACGAAGGGCTGCCAGGGATCGTAGAGATCGCCCTTGCCCTGGGCGGACAGGGGGGCGGACAGGGCGACGAGGAGGAGGGGGAGCAGCAGGAGGAGGTGTCGGCGCATGGAGGCGTTCCCGGGTCAGGGGGATTGGGCTCAGCCTAGCAGCCCGGCGGCCCGGAAGGCCCCCCCCGCCGGTCCCTTCCTGCCTTCATCCCCGCCCTTCTCCCTGCCCGTCTCTCTTCTGCGGCGGCGGCCCTCGGTGCCCCCGCCGGCCCGGGCCCTCGGGGTGCCGGAGGCGGGACTCGAACCCGCAAGTCCAGAAGGACAGCGGATTTTGAATCCGCCGCGTCTGCCAGTTCCGCCACTCCGGCCCGGGCGGATCATGTTCCCAGGGGCGGGGGGCGGGGTCAAGATGCCCGGCGAGGCGAGCCGTGTTCCCCCTCCAGGACAGCATCCCCCATCGGAGCCCCCCGGTCGCGACCTGGATCCTGATCGGGCTCAATGCCCTGGCCTTCTGGTTCGAGCTGCGCCTCGGGCCCGAGGCCCTGGAGGCTCTCATCTACCGGGCCGGCGTGGTGCCGGCACGCTACGCCTACCCGGGATGGGCGGAGGCGGCGGGACTGGACCCGCGGGCGTGGTGGCCCTTCCTCACCTGCATGTTCCTGCACGGTGGCTGGGCCCACTTCCTCGGCAACATGTGGACCCTCTGGATCTTCGGGGACAATGTCGAGGACCGGATGGGACGTCTGCGCTTCCTGGTCTTCTATCTGTTGTGCGGCCTCGCCGCCTCCGTGGTCCATGTCGCCCTGAACGCCGAGTCCACGGTTCCGGTGATCGGCGCTTCGGGAGCCATCTCCGGCGTCATGGGCGCCTACTATCTGCTCTTCCCCCACAGCCGGATCATCCTCATGGTCCCGGTCCTGATCTTCCCCTTCTTCTTCGACGTCCCCGCCGTCGTGTACCTGGCTTTCTGGTTCGCCCTTCAGCTCTTCAGCGGTTCCCTGAGCCTCCTCCAGGACCCGGCGGCCGGCGGCGTCGCCTTCTGGGCCCATGTCGGGGGCTTCGCCGCCGGCATGCTGCTTCTGCCCTTCTTCCTCCTCGGCCGCCGCCCGTGGCGGCCCCTGATGCCGGACGAGGGCTGCCTCGAGTGCAGCTGGCACCGGCGTCCCTTCGGTCCCTCCCGTACGCACTCCCGGCCCCGCCATGGCTGACCTCTTCTGGATCTTCTTCATCCTGGTCTCCCTGCAGCCGGTGTTCCGGCAGCGCCTCCTCGAGGCCAGCCGCCAGCGCATGATTGCACGCGTCGAGAAGGAACGCGGCTCCCGGGTGATCCTCCTCGTGCACCGCCAGGAGAGCATGGGCTTCCTCGGCTTTCCGATGTTCCGTTTCATTGACGTCAACGACTCCGAGGAGGTCCTGCGCGCCTGTCATCTGACCCACCCCGACACCCCCATCGACCTGATCCTGCACACGCCGGGCGGACTGGTCCTGGCGGCGCTGCAGATCGCCCGGGCCATCCGCAAGCACCCCGGCAGAGTGACCGTCTTCGTCCCGCACTACGCGATGAGCGGCGGCACCATGATCGCCCTGGCGGCGGACGAGATCGTCATGAGCGAACACGCCGTCCTCGGGCCCCTGGATCCCCAGCTCGGCCAGGTCCCGGCGGCGAGCGTCCTGCGCGTTGTCGAGCAGAAGCCGGTCGAGAAGATCGACGACGAGACCCTGATCCTGGCCGACCAGGGCCGGAAGGCCATCCGGCAGCTGCAGAAGGCGGTGGCCGACCTGCTCGACGACTCCTGGCCCGAGGAGAAACGCCAGGAGGTGGCGAAGATGCTCACCGAGGGCCGCTGGACCCACGACCATCCGATCACCCCCGAGGACGCCAGGGAGCTCGGGCTGCGGGTCTCGACGGACATTCCGGAGCCGGTCATGACCCTGATGGGGATGTACCCGCAGCCGGTGCGGCGGCAGCCGAGCGTCGAGTACCTGCCCATCCCCCGCCACGCCCCCG
>JALUUN010000305.1 GCA_027021325.1 Planctomycetota bacterium | reverse complement strand
GGCGCTTGCCGTGGTCGGGGACAGCGGACGCTCCAGCGAGGTCCGCACCGCCGCCGCCGGCGCCCTGGCCGGCATGCTCTCGCGCAACCCCGGCACGACCGTGGATGTGAGCGTCCTCCAGGCCGCCATGCAGGAGGGTGACGATGCCCTGGCCCAGGCCTGCGCCCGCGCCCTGAGCTGGGCCGGCGGCGGCCATGTTCCCGCGGCCGTGAACTGACCCCCGGGCCTCGGTCCGCGGCCGGGCCGCCTGCGCGAGCGGGCGGCCCGGCAGGCGTTCCGCCCCGGTCTCCGCCGTCCTATCCTGAGCGCCCGCTCGCCCCGGCGAGCCCGCCAGAGTAGCTCAGTGGTAGAGCACCGCTTTCGTAAAGCGGCGGCCACGGGTTCAAGTCCCGTCTCTGGCTCCAGACGCGGGCCGGTCCTCCTCCGGGGGGCCGGCCCGTTTCCTGGTCCAGCCGGCGGCGCCGGCCCGGCGGCGGGAGTGCGGGGGCCAGGACCCCGGAGGGTCGGGGAGGCGGGATTTGAACCCGCGACACGGACCACCCAAAGGTCCGCCTCTACCAGACTGAGGTACTCCCCGAGGATCCCTGGGCGCTCGCGGCGGAGCGCGGGGCGGCCATTCTAGGCGGCGCTAGAATCGGCGCGCCATGCCCCGGGTCGGTGTGATCCTCTGCGGCTGCGGCCGCTTCGACGGCTCCGAGATCCACGAGGCCGTCCTCACCCTCACGCATCTGGCCCGCGCCGGGGCCGAGGTCCGCTGCTTCGCGCCCGACGCCCCGCAGTGGGCGGTCTGCGACCATTTCACGGGCGAGCCGCTGCCGGGCCCGGCGCGCAACATGCTGCAGGAGTCGGCGCGCATCGCCCGCGGGGCGGTCGAGCCCCTGGAGCGCGCCCGGGCCGGCGAGCTCGACGCCCTCGTCCTGCCGGGGGGAAGCGGCGCCGCCCGCAACCTCTGTGATTTCGCCGAGCGCGGCGCCCGGGCCCGCGTGCTCCCGGAGCTCGAGGCCCTTCTTCGCGCCCTGCACGAGGCGCGCAAGCCCATCGGCGCCATCTGCATCGCCCCGGCGATCGTCGCCCTGGTCCTGGGCGGCGAGGGGGTGAGCCTGACCCTCGGCGCCACGGACTCCAAGGCCGCCCGCGAAGCTGCTGCCACCGGGGCGAGGATGCTCCCCTGTGCGGTGGACGCCATCGTCGCCGACGAGGAGCACCGCGTCGTCTCGACGCCGGCCTACGTGCTGGCGCAGAACCCGGCCGAGGTGGACACCGGCATTGGCGCCCTGGTACGCCGGGTCCTCGCCTGGTGCGGAGCATGAGGGGCGGGCCCCGCCCGGGGGTCCTCCTCCTCCACGGCCTCGGTGTCCGGCCCTTGTGGATGGCGCTCCTGGCCCGCGACCTGCGCCGGGAGGGCTTCGACCCGGTCCTGAATCTCGGCTGGCCGCGCAAGGCGCCCTCGGCCGAGGCCGCCGTCGAGGACCTGGCCCGGCGCCTGCGGCGGCGTTTTCCCGGCGGCGTGCCGCCCTTGCACGGCGTCGGCTACTCCGCCGGCGGTCTCCTCCTGCGCCGCCTCCAGGGCCGGGGGGATCTGCCGCCGGGGGGGCGGCTCGTGACCCTGGGAACGCCCCACCGGGGCGCCGCCAAGGCGGCGGCCCTCGGCGGCCGGCGCTGGTTCCGTTTCCTGTTCGGCGGCCTTGGCCGGGATCTCCAGCCGGGGTCGGAGTGGCTTCGCTCCCTGCCGCCCCTGCCCGCGGACAGTCTCTGCATCTACGCCGCCACCGGCCGCCCGCGCGGCCGCAGCCGCTTCATCGAGGGGGACGACGACGGCGTCGTCGAGGTGGTCTCGGCGGCGCCGCCGGGCTGCCGCTCCTGGTGCGCGGGCAACGTCTACCACGGTTTCCTGCCCTGGCTGCCCCGGGTGCGGCGGCGGGTCGTCGAGGAACTGCGGGCTGCGGAGGCGGCGGGGACGGAGGCCGCGGCCGCCGGCGCGAGCGAGCGCTAAGATCCACTCCGTGCATCCGCGCGCCCGCACCGACGCCCCGGCCGGCGGCGCCTCCGCCGCCGCTCCCGGCGATTCCCGGACCGGGGTCTTCAGCGGCACCGGGATCGGTTCCGGAGCCGCCTGCGGCCCGGCGGTCTTCAGCCTCACCAGTCTCGAGGACCTGAGCGGGATGCGCATCGAGCCCGACCAGGTGCCGGCGGAGCTGGCGCGCCTGGATTCCGTGGCCCGCGCCGCCCGCGTCAGCCTCGTGCGCCAGCGTGAATCCCTCAGCTCCCACTTCACCGAGGAGCAGCGCCAGGTCTTCGACGCCCAGTTGAAGATGCTGGAGGATCCGACCATCGAGGCCGATGTCCGGGAGCGCATCGAGCAGGGCATGAGCCTGGAGGGAGCGGTCCTGGATGCCCTT
>JALUUN010000304.1 GCA_027021325.1 Planctomycetota bacterium | reverse complement strand
CTGGAGGGAGACCGGGGCGTGGGGGGCGCGGAGGGGCGGGCGCCGGGGGAGGGCCTCCAGGGGCCCGCGCAGGGCCTCGGTGCGGGCCAGTTCCCGGGCCGTCCGGGGAGCCAGATCCGGGAGCAGGCTGCGCAGGCGGCGGGCGAGGAGGCTCTTGCCGGTCCCCGGCGGCCCCTGCAGGAGGAGGGGGTGGCCGCCGCAGGCGGCCGCCAGGGCCGCCCGGCGGGCAGGGACCTGGCCGCGGACGTCCTCGAGGAGACCCTCCTCTTCGGGGGGGCCGGCCGCCCGCGGCCCCGCCGGCACCCGGAAGGCGGGGCGGACTCCGGGATCCCGGAGGACCTGCAGGACCTCGCCGAGGTGGCGGCAGGCCAGGGCTTCGCAGCCCTCGACCAGGCTGGCCTCCCGGGCCGCCGCCGGCGCCGCGACCAGGGTCCGGCCCTCGTCCCGGGCGCGGAGGGCGGCGAGGAAGGCGCCCCGCGCCGGCGGCCCGATCCGGCCTTCCAGGTCCAGCTCGCCGAGAAAGAGGAAGTCGGGACGCGGTCGGCGCGGCGCCTGGCCGCTGGCCCGGAGGAGGGCCACGGCCAGGGCCAGGTCCAGGGGCAGCCCGCGCTTGGGGATCTGGGCCGGCACCAGGTTGAAGAGGACCTGGCCCGAGGGGAAGGCGAGGCCGTGGCTCTCGAGGGCCCGGGGCAGGCGCTCCCGGGCCTCGCGGGCGATCTGGTCGGGCATGCCGACCAGGACCACCCGGCTCAGGCCCCGGTCGAGGACCGCCTCCACCCGCACCCCCCGGGCCTCGCCGCCGTGCAGGCAGGCGGCGGCCGCCGCCCCCGTCCGCCGCGGCGGCTCCGGGGTCTCCTCCAGGGGCAGGGGACTCAGGGGCGGGGGCTCCACAGGAGGACTCCTTCGAGAGTGGTGCGGTGGACCAGACCGCGGCGGGCGAGAAGCGGCCTGACCGGCAGGGGGAGGTCGCCCTCGCCGCAGGAGGTCCAGACCTCCCGGGGCCGGAGCCAGGACAGAAGCTCGGCGAAGCCGTCCGTCGTGAGCCCGTGGTGGGGGCTGAGGAGGAGATCCACCGGGCCGGGTTCGAGCCAGGGAATCAGGCGGCGCAGGGCGTGGCCTTCCTGATCTCCGAGGAGGACGGCGCGGAAGCCCTCGCGGCGCGCTTCGAGGACGTAGCCTTCGTCGTTGGCGACGCCGGGAAGCCCGCCGCCCGTGCGGATCCGGCGCAGGCGCCAGGAGCCGGGGCCGGCCCGGAGATCCAGGTCGTGCCCGGTGCGGGCCCAGGCGGCCAGGCCGTGGCGGCGCCGGAGGAGCTCCCAGCCGTTGCCGTGGTCGGCATCGCCGTGGCTCAGGACCGCGGTCTCCGGCAGGGGCCAGCGAAGCCGGCGGAGGCCGGGCAGGAGGATGCGGTCCAGGAGGGGGGCGGCGGCGTGCTCGCGGCTGCCCAGGTCGAAGGCCAGGGCCTCGCGGCCGTCGGCCAGGACCGCCGCCAGCCCGTGTCCCACCGGAAACAGGGCGAGGCCGGGTGGCCCCGGGCGCGGTGCCAGGAGGAGGGGCAGGAGCAGCCCGCCCGCGAGGCGCCGGAGGCGGGAGACGCCAGGGCGCAGGAGGCCGAGACCGAGGGCGCAGGCGGCGGCCACCGCCGGGAAGGGCGTGGCGGTGAGGACCCAGGGGGCGGCGGGAAGGGGGCCCGGCCAGGCCAGGAGCCGGGCCTCCAGACCGCCGGTGGCTTCCAGGATCGCCGCGGCGCCCTCACCGGGCAGACCGGGCAGGAGACAGCCCAGGGAGGCCAGGAGCCGAAGCGGCAGGAGCGCCGCCAGGAGCGGGGTGGCCGGGATGCTCCAGGGCTCGAGGGTCCCCTGGAGGCCATGGAGGATCCAGGCGGTGCCCAGGAAGGCCGCCGCCGAGGGCAGGAGGAGGCGGAGGAGGAAGGCCGCCTCCGCCGGCGGGCGGAGGGCGAGGAGGGCCCCGGTGGCGCCGTAGCTCAGGAGGAAGCCCGGTCCCAGGTCGCGGCCGGGCAGGAGCAGGAGCTCGAGGAGGAGGGGGAAGGCCCAGAGGGTGGCGGCCGGGGTGGCGCGGCCGCGGCCGGCCCGGAACTCGCGCAGGATCAGGGCGCCGCCGGCGCGCAGGACGGCGGGCCCGGCGCCGGCGAGGAGGGCGAGGAAGGCCAGCAGGGGCCAGCGCAGGCGCCGCAGCGGGCCGGGCAGGAGGCGGGCCAGGAGGGACCCCCAGACCCACAGGTGCAGGCCCGAGACCGCAAGGAGGTGGAGCAGGCCCAGGCGGCGGTAGGACTCCCGGGAGGAGCCCGGCAGGCCCGAGCGGTCCCCCAGGAGCCAGGCCCGGGCGAGGCCGGCCTGGACCGGATCCAGGCGGCGATCCAAGCGCCGGCGGATGGCCTCGCGCAGGCGCTCCA
>JALUUN010000303.1 GCA_027021325.1 Planctomycetota bacterium | reverse complement strand
CCCCGCCTCCCGATGCGGTGAGCGCGGTCGGCGGCCTGGGCCTCCGCGGCGGGATTCCACCAGGGATCCAGCAGGAAGACGTAGTCCGCCGCCGTCAGGTTCAGACCGACGCCGCCGGCCTTGAGGCTCAGGAGGAAGATCCGGCAGGCGGGATCGTTCTGGAAACGTTCCACCTGCGCGCGCCGGTCGCGCGTCTTTCCGTCGAGCCGGGCGATGGTCTCCCCGCTCTCCTCGATGCGCTCTCCGACGATCGAGAGGAAGCTGGTGAACTGCGAGAAGACCAGAGCCTTGTGCCCGCTGGCCGCGATCTCACGCAGCCGTTCCACGAGCAGGTCCACCTTGCCGGCCGGCACGTCGCGCCAGGCCTCGTCCACGAGACCGGGGTGGCAGGCGGCCTGCCGCAAGCGAAGGAGACCCTCGAGGATGTTGAGTCTGGAGGCGCGGAGGCCTTCCCCCTCCATCCGCAGGGAAAGCCCGGCGCGGACCTCCGTGCGCAACGTCTCGTAGAGAGCGCGTTCCTTCTTCGAGGGCTCGGCGTGCAACACCTGTTCCACCTTCTCCGGCAATTCCGGGGCGACATCCTCCTTCTTGCGCCGCAGGAAGAGCGGTGCGATGCAGCGCGCGAGATGGGCCCGCAGGCGTCCCTGGTCCGGAGCTCCCATGCGTTCCATGAAGGCCTTGCGCGGGCCGAGGAAGCCCGGGTTGAGGAAAGCCATCAACGACCAGAGGTCGAGCAGGGAGTTTTCCACGGGAGTGCCCGTGAGGCAGATCCTGTGCGGCGCCCGCAGCCCGCGCGCGGCCCGGCTGACCTGGGCGTCGGGGTTCTTGATGTTCTGGGCCTCGTCGAGGACGAGGACCGTGAACGAGACCTCACGAAGCTCCGCCTGGTCGCGGCGCAGGATGCCGTAGGTCGTGAGCACGACATCGTGGTCGCCGAGGGTCGCCAGGCGTTCCTTGCGTCGCGGGCCCGCGTGTCGCTTCCAGGAGAGGCCCGGAGTGAATCGACGCAGCTCGTCCTCCCAGTTCCAGAGCACGGAGCGCGGAACCACGATCAGGGCGCACCCCGCCTGGTCGCCGAGCCTCTCCTTGCGTGCCAGGAGGTGGGCCAGCACCTGAACGGTCTTGCCGAGCCCCATGTCGTCGGCGAGGCATCCCCCGAACCCGGCGCTCTCGAGTCGACCGAGCCAGGCGAGGCCGGTCTCCTGGTAGGAACGCAGTCGGCCTTCGAATCCCGGCGGTGCTCCGGCGGCTCCGGGGGAGGCCAGACGCTCCAGCTCGCCTCGCAGGGAAGAGAGATCGGCATCGGCGAAGGCGGGATGTTCCGCGAGCATCTCCGCGGCCAGGAGGGCCTGGGCACGATGGGTCACCAGGCCCTGATCCTCGAAGTCCGCCAGGGAAGCGAGGGGCCGCAGGGCGCCCCGCAGGTCGTCCCCCAGGAATCCCAGGGATCCATCGGCGACGGGCACCAGGAAGCCGTCCGAGAGCAGGGTCTCCAGCACGGCGTCGAGGGGAACGCGCTCCTCGCCGAAGGAGGTCTCGCCGGTCCAGACGACGCGATCTCCCAGGGGGGACGCTCCCAGGCGGTGCCCCGCCGGCGCTCGCACCGGCCGCTGGTCGAGGAGCACCTGGAAGTCGCGGGCCAGGGCCGTGTCCAGGAGAGCCGGGAGGTCGGACTTCTCCACCCGGAACGACGTCTCGTCGCCCGGGGCTTCCACCAGGCCCGCTTCCGCCGGCAGATCCAGGAGCGAGCGTTCCGCTTCCCAGTCACGAAGGATCTGTCGTTTCCCGCCGCTCGCCAGCAGCGCTTCGGCTCCCGGCCCGGGATCCACCGGGCGTCCTTCGTAGAGAATGCCCAGGCGGGCGCGCAGCGACTCGCCCCGGTGCCGGATCTCCAGCCGTCCCCGGGGCTCTCCGGGCTCGAGGGGCAGGGGAGAGGTCTCCCCTGCGGCCCAGAGGCGCGGGAGCGCCCCCGTGGACTCCAGCCTGGCGAAGATCTCCGCCGAGGAGCCGGCCCCGGCGGGGAGGGCGCCCTTGCGGGCCAGGAGCGACAACCACTTTCCGGCACCGAAGGTCCTGATGCCCACGAGTCGTTTCTGCACGAGGGCCAGGGGACGGGAA
>JALUUN010000302.1 GCA_027021325.1 Planctomycetota bacterium | reverse complement strand
TGGTGCTCGTAGGCGGCTCGACGCGGGTCCCCCTGGTACGGCGGGAGGTCCAGCGCTTCTTCGGCCGCGAGCCCCACACCGAACTCGATCCGGACCAGGTGGTCGCCCTGGGCGCGGCCATCCAGGGCGCGGTCCTGGCCGGCCAGGTGGGCGACGTGCTGCTCCTGGACGTGACCCCGCTCAGCCTCGGCCTGGAGACCATGGGCGGGGCGGTGGCACGCCTGATCCCGCGCAACTCCCCGATCCCGGCACGGGCCACCGAGACCTTCACGACCTTCGTCGACGGCCAGACCGCGGTGCGCTTCCACGTCGTGCAGGGCGAGCGGGAGATGGCCACCGACTGCCGGAGCCTCGGCGAGTTCGTGCTCCGCGGCATTCCGCCCATGGCCGCCGGCCTGCCCCGCATCCAGGTCGAGTTCACCCTGGACGCCAACGGCATCCTGCGGGTGCGGGCGAAGGAAGAAGGAAGCGGCTCGGAAGCCGCGATCGAAGTCCAGCCCAAGCACGGCCTGACCGACGAAGAGGTCGAGGCTATGCTCCGGGACGCCTGGGAACACGCCGAGGAGGACCTGCGCAAGCGCCGTACCCAGGATCTGCGCACCGAGCTCGGCGTCGTCCTGCGGGCGACGAAGAAGAATCTCGACGAAGCCCGGCGGAGCCTGGCGCCGGCTTCCCTGGAGCGCCTGCTCGCCGCCGTGGACGAAGCCGAAGCGGCCCTGGCCGAGGGCGGCCCCGAGGACCCCAACCTCCTCCAGGGCATCCTCGACGAACTGGAGCAGGCCAGTCAGCCCCTGGCCGAGCACCTCATGAACCGGGTGGCCGAGGAGGCGGTGCGCAACCGGCGCCTGGACGAACTGGCCGGCGAGAAGACCTCCGCCCCCGCCGAGAAACAGGAGCGTTGAACCCATGGGTGGCGTCAATCCCTTCATCGAAACGCCCCGCATCCGGCGGCCCGACCGCCCCTACAAGGTGCGTTTCCTGCCCATGGACGTGACCGTCGAGGTGGATCCCGAGGACCTGCCCGAGGATTACGCCGGTCTGCCCGGCTCCCTCCTCCAGATCGCCCTCGAGAACGGCATCGAGATCGACCACGCCTGCGGGGGCGTCTGCGCCTGCTCCACCTGCCACGTGATCGTGCGCTCCGGCGAGGAGAGTCTCCCCGAGCCGACCGAGGCGGAGGAGGACATGCTCGACAACGCCCCGGGCCTGACCCTGCACAGCCGCCTGGCCTGCCAGGCGGTTCCCGACGGCAGTGTCGATCTCGTGGTCGAGGTCCCGGGCTGGAACCGGAACCTGGTCAAGGAGGGCCCCTGAGATGCCCCGCGAACTGCACTGGACCGACGTCGAGGAGATCGCCATCCAGCTCTACGAGCAGGATCCCGGTCAGGATCCGCTGCAGGTCCGCTTCACGGACCTGCGCGACCGGGTGATGGCCCTCCCAGGCTTCGCCGATCCCCGGGAGAAGTGCAGCGAGAAGATCCTCGAGGCCATCCAGATGGCCTGGCTCGAGGAGTACCAGGAGGCCTGAGGACCCGTCCGGAGCCGGCTCCCCGCCCGGTCGCGGCGCCCCGGGCCTGCCGGGGCCACCCCTGGGGTCCGGAAGGCTCCTCCCGACCCGCCATCTTGGGGGGGCCGGAGGGGTTGCCGCAGGCCTCTCCATCGGGTGGGATGCCTCCGGCGAACGGAGTCCGCCCGGCCGGGAGAGCGCTCCCGCAGCCGGCGCCCCCGGCGGGCGGCCTCCGGCTCCGCCACCGGCGGCCGGCCCTCAGGCCTCCCCGTCCGCAGCCGCTTCCCGCTCCGCCTCCAGGAGCTCGCGGGCCATGGCGACGGCAGCCTCCACCGTCGTGCAGTCCTCGGCCTCCGCCCGCGCCAGGACCCGGGCCGTGACGAGCCCGATGCGGCGCAGTTCCTCGTCGAAGCACGTGCGGCCGCTCTGTTCGTGGCCGGTGCCCTCGATGAGGGCACCGCTGTTCAGGACGAAGTCCGGGACGAAGAGGATGCCCCGGCGACGCAGGAGGGCGGCGTGCTCGCCGCGTGCCAGGATGTTGTTGGCGCAGCCGGCGACGATGCGCGCCTGCAGCTTCTGGATGCTCAAGTCGTGGAGGGTCCCGCCCAGGGCGCAGGGGGCGAAGACCTCGGCGGGCGCCTCGAGGATCGCCCCCGGATCCACGATCTGGACGCCGGCCGCCGCCGCCTCCCGGACCCGCACCGGATCGGGGTCGGCGCCGAGGACCCGGGCTCCCTCCTCCAGGAGACGCCGCGCCAGGGCCAGTCCGACGGAGCCCAGGCCCTGCACGGCGACGGTCACACCTTCCAGGGACTCGCCGGGAGGCTCCTCGGCATCGGCGGGGAGAGGACCGCGGCGGACGTGGCTCAAGGCGGCGCGCAGCCCCCAGAGAGCACCCTCGGCCGTGGCC
>JALUUN010000301.1 GCA_027021325.1 Planctomycetota bacterium | reverse complement strand
GCCGGACGGCGGCCTCCGCCGCCGGGCCGGCTGGCGCGGGTTCTTGCCGGAAGGGGAGGAGCAGGGCGCCGGCGGCGAGAAGGAGCAGGGCGGCGGCGCGCAGGGCGGGCAGGCGCCGCCGGCGCGGGAGACCCGGGGCCGCCGGGATCTCGACCGTCGCCCAGGCCGAGCGCAGCCACGCGACGCTCGCCCGGATGGCGGCGTCGGGCTCTGCGCCGCCGGCGGGGTCGGGCGTCTCGAGGCCGTGCCAGGCCTCTCGCAGCGCCTGAAGGGGATCCTCAGGTCCGTGCATGGCCGTCGCCTCCGGGGGCCGGGGCCAGGTGCGGCCCGAGAAGCCGGCGCAGGCGGCGCCGGGCGAGGGAAAGGAGCGTGCGCAGGGTCGAGGGCTCGACGCCGAGGGCCTGGGCGGCCTCGGCGGCGGGCATCTCCTCCAGATCGCGCAGGACGAAGGCCTCGCGCTCCCGGGGCGGCAGGCAGGCCAGGGCCTCCTCCAGGAGGCGCGCCGTCTCCTGGCGCTGCAGCCGGTCGGAGGGGTCGGGGAGACGGGAGCCCCGTGTGCGTAGGGCTTCGACGGCTCGGGCCTCGGCGCGCGCCCGCCGGCTGCGGGCGCGCAGGCGGTCGCGGCACAGGTTCAGGACCACGGCGCTCCGCCAGGGCCGGTAGGGCCGGTCCGGCGGCAGGCGGTCGAGGCGCTCGAGGAGGTGCAGCATGGCGTCCTGGGCGAGGTCCTCGGCCTCCCCGCGGTCGGCGAGGAAGCCCAGGCAGAGGCGGAACACGGCGGGGAACTCCTGCCGGTACCACCGGTCCTGGGCCTGGGGGTCGCCGGCGCGGACCCGGGTCAGGAGCCCGGGTTCCGGGACCGGCGGCCAGGGCGGCCGGGGATCGCTCATCCCTTGAAGGAGACGCCGGCCGCAGCCGGAGCGCCGAAGACATTCCAGGTTTTTTTCGGCCCTCCCGGTGCCGCAGAGGGCTCTCGACCCCGTCTCCGCCGCGGGGCCGCCCCAGCCCCCGGAGCCCCCGGGAAGCGGCGAGGGGGGAGGCGGAAACCCTTGATCCGGCGGCTGTCAGTAGGGGTTGGAAGGCATGAGGTCCCAGGCCTGGAGGGTGGTGACGGTGGCCGGGCCGCCCTTGGAGAACAGCGCGACGCCCACGCTGTCCCGGCGCGTGGGATAGATCCGGCGCACCACCGCCTGGCGGCCGTTGGCGAAGACCTCGACGATCGACTTGTCGACGAAGACCCGCAGGGTGAGCAACTCGCCCGCCTTCAGCTCGAAGGGGCCGGCCTCGATTCCCTTCCACCCGGGGCCGAGGCTCGACCTGCGCGTGTCGATCTTCAGCTTCTTGTCGAGGGCATCGTAGTAGATCCGCGTTTCCTCGGCGCCGTCCGGGGAACGGCAGACCTCTAGGCCGAACTGACTGGCGTCCCGGACCTCCGCCTCGATCCGCAGTTCGATACTGTTGCCGCGAATGGCGTCGAGTGTCTGCTCGGAGTCGGCTGCGATTGAGAGGCGGCTCAGCCGCCTCTCGTTGTATCGCAGCCCTTCGATCTCGCGGGGCGGGTTCATCCGCAGCATGCCGTCGTCACCCAGGGTCAGGACCCGCGGCAGGCTCATCGTGCCGGACCACCCATAGTCCATGCGAGTCCCGAAATCGGGATCGTCGAAGACCCAGGCCCACATGATCCGGCGGCCTCGATCGTCGAGCAGGCTCTCGGGCGCGAAGAACAGATTGTCTACCCAACTCATCCTTGCATGGAAGGTCGGGTAGAACTTCTCGTCCCTCCAGTCGCCGAGGTAGTAGCGGCAACCGAGGCGGTGGCTGATGCAGAGCAGCATGTACTTGTCGCCAAGGCGGAAGAAGTCGGGACAGGATACGTCTTCGTCGATCGCGACGCCGGGGACGCTGCAACCCATCAGGTCGCCTACGTATTGCCACTCGCCCTCAAGGCGGGCCGACTTTACAAGCGCCGGGCGATTGCCGCCGAAGATCGCATAGTAGATGTCTCCCTCGACCCATGCGTATGGATCCCACGAACGGTATCGGTCATGGAACGGATCGCCCGGCCGGGTCTCCGGCGTGATCGGATTCGACGGCAGTTTCTCCCACTCATTCAGCTCGTCGTCCAGGGCCACGGCAATGGCATTGCCCTGCCCTACCTGGTGATAGCTGATCGTCGGCCGGCCCTCCTTGTTCAGGAAGCAGTTGCCGCTGAACATGCCGGACACGAGTCCGGTCGGGTGGTGCCGCCAGTGGAAGAGGTCGGTGCTGGAGACATGCCCCCAGTTGTGCCCCCGCTCGTCCTGGAAGATGTAGAAGAGGTGGTAGCGGCCCTTCCAGAAGATCGCTCCGTTCGGGTCGAAGGGGATGGCGCGGCCCTCGGGAACGACGAAGTGGTAGCCGGGACGGTGCGGATCCCGGAGCAGGCTCTCGCGCAAGCGCCTCGCCACCGCGGCAGCCTCGCTCTCCGTCGGGGACGCCCGCGGCGCTTCCGCGGAAGCCAGGAGCCAGGCGCCGCCCGGGCCGAAGTGCAGGCGGCCGCCGGTGACCCTGGCGGCGCCCACGAGGGTCGTGACGGGGAATCTGCCTCTCCGGTCCCGGGCGTTCCCGTCCTCGAAGTCCCACCAGGCCAGCGGCTCGGGCGCCGGGGGCACGCCGGGTTCCAGGGAGGCGATCTGTTCGGCGCTGAGCGCCGTGTCATAGATCCGGGCCTCCTCGATCGAACCGGTGAAGAAGCGGTTCCCGGGAGCCGCCTCCAGATGGCGCAGGCCCATGAGGACGAAGCTGTCGTCGCCGAAGGACTCCCGGGCCCCGGCCGTGTAGCGGGAGTACACGCGTCCATTCCGGTAGATCGCGATCTCCTCGCCCCGGTAGACGAGAGCGATCTGGACGAGCGTTTGCGGTCCGGCGGTCTCTTCCGGCCAGGCCTGCTGGTCCCGGTGCGTCCGGAGGAACTCGTTGCTCCCGGCCATCCACTTCCCGGGCGCGATCTCGCCGAAGACGATGGCGTCGAAGGCCCCGCCCGGCTTCTCGAGGGTCAGGACACTGCCGCCTCGCTGGTGGAGGTCCGCCAGCGTGACCCACGCGACCAGGGTCTTGTCGCCGATCGAAGGGGTCTCCTGCGCCACGGCGGCGGGCGCACGGAGGCCGGCCGTCGCAAGAGCCAGGGCAAGGGCGCGCATCCACGGCATGGGGGTCGTCGCTCCGGTGCCGGAGGGGAGAGGGGCCTGCGAACCTGGGGCCGCCGCGAAGCTCCGGGAGCCTACCGTGGCCGCCCGCGCCTGCGCACCCTTCCGCGGGGACCGGCTGCGGGTGCCGGCCTGAAAGCCGCCGCTCCCTTCCTGGAACGGACTTCGGGCCGGCGGGGCATGCCCGCCGGCCCGTTCCCTTTCTCCCCTTTCCCCGTGGGATTCCCCTCCCCGGACGGCCGGCGGAGGGTGGCCCGGCCCTCAATCCTGGCGCGGGAAGACCAGCACCGGGACGTGGCTGTGGCGGAGGATGGTCTCCGCCACGCTGCCCAGGACCAGGCGCCGGAAGCCGCTTCGGCCATGGCTGCTGAGGGCGATGAGGTCCACGCCGTTCTCCTCCACGAACTTCGCGACTTCCTTCCAGACGCTCTCGCCGACGACGACCACGCCCTTGACCTCCACATCGGAGTCCAGGTGGCTGAGCTGGTCGTCCAGGCGGTTGCGGGCCTCCTCGACGACGGAGCTCAGGTCCGGCGGGTCGATGGGCGGAGCCAGTGGCGCGCCGTGGGGCACGGCCCGGAGCTCGGGCACCATGTGGAAGACCGTGATCCGGGCGCCGTGGAGCTTTGCCAGTTCCTGCACCGGCTGGAAGGCGCGCAGAGCCTCTTCGGAGAGGTCGGTGGTGAGGAGGATGTGCTGGATCTTCATGGTCTTGTCCTCCAGGTTCGGATAAGCCCTGGGCGCCCATCCTACCAGGGTTTCCCCGCCCCCTTGCCGCGCGTCCCCGGCCGGCGCCCCGGGGAACCCGCCGGCCTTCCGGCCGGCCGCGGTCTCCAGGCCGGGAGGCGGCCGGCACCCTCAGAAGGGCAGCGGTACGCCCTCCCGGGCCGTGAGGACGTCGTAGAGCTCCTGCAGCCGGCGCGTCAGGGGCCCGGGCCGGCCGGAGCCGATGCGCCGCCCGTCCACCTCCAGGACCGGTGCGAGTTCCCCCATGGTGCCGGTGGTGAACATCTCGTCGGCGGTCCAGGCCTCGGTGAGACTGAGGTTCTTCTCGTGGCACTCGATGCCGTTCTCCCGGGCCAGAGCCAGGACCTTGCTGCGGGTGATTCCCGGCAGGCAGGCGTCGGCGAAAGGGGTGTAGAGGACGCTGCCACGCACCAGGAAGACGTTTGTGGCGTTGGTCTCGGCGATGAAGCCGGCGTGGTCGAGCATCAGGGCGTCGTCCACCCCGGCGAGATTGGCCTCGATCTTGGCCAGGATGTTGTTGATGAGGTTGTTGTGGTGGATCTTGGAATCCACGAACTGCGGGTTGTTGCGGCGGATCGCCGAAGTGACGAGACGGATGCCGCCGCGGTCGTAGACCGGCGCCTTCCACTCGGCCAGGACGATCAGGGTCGGGCCGTACCGGTTGTTGCGCGGGTCCATGCCCGAGGTCACCTTGGGCCCCCGGGTCAGGGTCAGGCGGATGTGGGCGCCGTCGCGCATGCCGTTGGCGCGGAGCGTCTCGAAGATCGCCTCCTTGATCTCCTCCCGGCTCGGGACCTCGGCGAAGGCCATGGCGTGGGCCGAAGCGAAGAGGCGGTCCAGGTGCTCTTCCAGGGCGAAGATGCGGCCGTCGTAGACCCGCAGGCCCTCCCAGACGGCGTCACCGCCCTGGACGACGCTGTCGAAGACCGAGACCCGGGCCTCCGCCCGCGGCACGAGGCCGTTGACCCAGACCTGGATGTCGGCGTTGCGGGGATCGGGAAGGCGGGGCTCGGACATGGCGCGGCGCATCCTGGCGCGCCGCCTTCAGGCCGTCAATCCTCGTGTTCCGCTCCGACCTCCAGGGCGTCCTCGGGAGCGCCGGTGAAGAGGGACAGGACGAACAGGGCCGAGAACAGGACGGCCTGCACCGGCACCGCCAGGACGTCCACCGGGTCCTTTTCCGCGACCACGAGCCGCTCCCAGGTGAACCACCAGAAGGTTCCCGCCACCAGCGCCAGGGCGACCCGCACCCAGACATGGCCGTGGGTGTTGAAGGGGTGCTGCGGGTGCTTCGCCGCCGCCCGCGTGACCAGGTTGTAGACCAGAATGCCGATCATGGAGACCACCCCGATCGCGGTGAAGATGACCCACATGGAATAGGGTTCGTAGGTGTTCCACAGCACTTCCCGCGTCTGCCATGGGTCGAGGCCGGTGGTCTTCTCGAAGAAGCCCAGGAGGTCGCTCTGGCTCACGGCGGCGACCTCCGCCTTCGGGATGCCGGCGTGCTCCACGAGGTACTGCCGGGCCAGGACCCGTTTATCGCCGCCGCTCTGGTACAGGTCGCCGGCGAGGATGCTGCCCACCGACCAGCCGATGCCGACGGTGAAGTTCACGTAGCCCATGTAGGAGCCTTCCTTGCCGGGCGGGGCGATGGAAGCGAGATAGCGCATCTTGGTCGGGCTCGCCGACATCTCCCCGAAGGAGAAGAGTCCGATCATGGCGAGGCACAGCCAGCCGTTCATGGACAGGCCGAGCCCGTAGATCGCCAAAGCCGAGACGCCGATGCCGATGATGATCGCCGTGAGAGAGCGGACCTTGCCCGTGAGATAGCCGATGGCAAAGGCGAAGAGGCTGATCAGGAAGGCGTTGAAGTTGATCATCCACTCCTGGGTGAGATTCCCGCCGTTGATGGTGGGTACGCTCAAGCTGGTCGCCAGGACGGTGTCGAGACTCCCGGCCGCGGCACAGCCGGCGATGGCGGCCAGCCACAGGCCGATCTCCAGGGGCTTCATGGCAGCGCCGGTGGCGCGCAGGCTCAGGAAGCGCAGCAGGGCGACACCGGCCAGGACGCCGGCGAGGACATGGGCAATGGCGACGCCGCCGAGGCCGGCTTGAAGGGCCGAGGCCACGGCACGGCTGTCCACCCAGTCGTCGATGAAATTCGGCAGGATGTCGAACAACTGATAGAACATCAGCCAGAAGCCGGCGAAGGCCAGGGTGAAGAAGAAAAGCCGCGGCTCCAGGAGACCCCGCGCCGAGTCCATGAAGACCTGGCCGAAGCTCTTCTCGTTGAGGCTCCCCTTGTGTTCCGGCTCCCGGAACAGGAACAGGGGGATGAAGTTCAGGGAGATGGCAGCAGCGCACATCAGGAACACCCAGGTCCAGTCGTCCACGCGCAGGGCGCCGGCGATGGCGGGGCCGACGAAACCGCCGATGTTCACCATCTGGTAGAACAGCGCCCAGCCCAGGGCGGCGCTCTTGCGAGGCATCTGGTTGGCAATGATGCCCTGCAGCCCGGGTTTGAAGATGGCCGTGCCCAGAGCCAGGAACATCGCTCCGGCGAAGAAGATCTCATAGGTGCGGTCGGCACCCAGGGGACGCGCCTCGGCCAGGCTCATGCCGCACAGAGCCTCGGCGATCGGAATCGCGTATCCCATGAGCATGTAGCCGATGATCTTCAGCACCGTGCTCAAGGCGATGTTCGCCTTGTAGCCGTAGCGGTCGGCGAAACCACCGGTGAAGATCGGCACGAAGCTCTGGACCAGGGCCCAGATGGCGTAGATCGTGCCCTTCTGGATGTGGTTGAACTCCGGCCCCCCCTGGGCGAAGGTCGCCACCATGAAGGTCGGGAGCACGACGCGCACGCCGTAGTAGGCGAAGCGCTCGACGAGCTCCATCCAGTTGGCGATCCAGTAGAGCCAACTGAAGGAGGCGAGCTGGACCAGGAAGGGCTCCCGGCCCGTCGAGGAGGGCGTGGACACCGGAGGCATGGCCCGGAAACCTAGCAGCGCCGCCGGAATCCGGCCTGCCGCGGACCGCTTACAGGTCGTTCCGGCCGGTCTCCGGAGACCGCGGCAAGGCTTCCTGCTCTCTGGTGGGGGTTTCCGGCGGTTCCTGTCCCCCGGCCTCCACCGAAGGCTCTGGATCCCCGGCCTCCACCGCCCTGTCCCCGGCCCCGGCCCCCTCCTCCGGCAGCGGCTGGCGCAGGGCTTCGGGGGCGGTGCCGTGGTAGCGTGCCCGGAGCTCCCGCCAGGCCTGACGCCCCCGCTCCAGGCCCAGGCGCAGCTCGGCCAGACGCTCCTGGATCCGGCCCAGCTCCAGGAGCCGGCCTTCGACCTCCAGGAGCTGGCGCTGGTTCTCCTCACTGCGGCCTTCCAGATCCGTGCGCAGGGAAGCGACGAGCTGGCTGGCGTAGTCGCTGTAGATGCGCCCGGCGAGGCGGTCGAGGATCTCGGGCAGGAGAGCCTCCAGGGACTCCTCCAGCTGCCGTTCCATGGCCTCGCGCCCGGCCTCGCCCAGGCGGCGCTGCTTGGCGCTCCGCGGGATGCGCTGCGCCGGGCGCTGGCTCGGCCCGAACAGGCGGCGTCGCACCGCGCCCTGGCCGCGGAAGAGGATCCAGTCCCAGAAGCCCTTGCGCACGGGAACGTCTGCCGGGTCCAGGCCGAGGATCTGCTCCTCGATGCCGGCGTAGGGGTCCACGCCGTCCAGGGCCCCGGCCGAGATCTCCTGGAGCGGCAGGCCGGCGGCGACCAGGCTGGTGCGTACGCCCTGGGGGAGGACCGCACCGGCGTCCTCGCGGCCGGCTCCCTCCCGCAGGGCACGGTGGATCGCCAGCGCCAGCTCGTTCTGCAGGCTGGCGAGGACCGGGCCGAGGTCCTCCGTCAACAGTTCCTGCAGGCTCCGGTCGTTCTTGAACCAGAGGGCGAGCGCCCCGTGCACGGCCTGCCAGCCGCGCTCGCGCAGCCCCTCGAGGGTGTCTCTCCCGGCGGCCAGGAGTTCGTCGAGGAGCGGCCGCGTCGCCTCCTCCCAGTGGAAGCGCAGCAGGCGGTCCAGGATCTCCGCCTGCCGGCGGCCGGCTTCCTGCCTGCGCTTCAGGCCCTGGACCTCCTCCTCGATGCCCTGGAGCTCCTGGAGGCCGCAGATGCGTTCGGCCTCGTCCAGAAGGTGCCCCAGATGGCGCAGGGAGTCGCCGAGGAAGGCGACCAGGTAGTCGTTGCTGTTCAGGTAGTCCGTCAGATCCCCGAGGAAGCTCTCGAAGTCCACCGCGCGGCGCTCGGCCTCCTCCTCGGCCTCGGCGCCGCGGGCGCGGCGCAGGCGGGCACTCGCCGCCCGCAGGAGATCCACCGGGTAGATCCGCAGACGCCCCTCCTCGGCCGCGGTTTTCAGGGGCTCGCTCATGGAGAGCTTCTCGAAGGCCTCGATGATCCGCAGCGGCTCCTCGTGCTCGAGGCTCGGTGCCAGGGAGCCGTCGGGCCGCAGGTCCTTCTTCGTCGAATCCAGGTTGACCACCAGGAAGATCCTGCTGAAGAGCTCCAGCAGCTCGTGGAACTCCTCGAAGACCTGCTCCAGGAACAGGTTGTCCGTCTTGACCACGAAGATGGCGCAGGCTGCCGTGTCCCGGAACTCGCGGGTCATGCGGTCGTAGCCGAACTTCATCTTCGAGTAGAGGCCGGGGGTGTCCACGAGGACGGCGCCGCTCTGGGCGAGCTCGGGCGCGTCCAGGCGCAGGTCGATGCGCCGGATGGCCTCGGGGAAGTGCAGGGCCGGGTCGAAGGAAAGCCCCTCACGCTCGACCTTGCGGATGCGCTCCGCCAGTTCGGCGTGGGCACGGTTCAGGAGGACGCGCATGGCGTTCAGATCCGAGAACTCCTCGGTCTCGCCGTTGTAGCGCGTGACCCGGTAGCGGCGCTCCGGGGCGTGGGAGACGAAGACCATGCACGGGTAGGCCGGCAGGCTCGTCACCTCGCTCACGTAGGCCGAACTCATGGCGTTCATGAGCGTGGACTTGCCGCTCTTCAGTGGGCCGAAGATGAGGACGTAGGCCTGCTGGCCGGCGACCTTCTCGGCGAGGTTGTGGAGCTGGTGGTGCAGGTCGCGCAGGCGCGGGAGCGCCGAGCGCGCGGGCAGGCTCCGGGAGGCGGTATGGAGGCTTTCGGCAGCCCGGTCGAGGGGATCGAGGAGGGGCCGCGCCACCCCCTCGAACTCCTCACAGAATCGGCTGAGCAGGGTGCGCATGAACGGATTATGCCAGGGGAGCGGCGCCGGGCGAGGGAAGCTGCACCGCCACCACGGTGCTTTCCTCGCCCTGGCGGCTCACCGACAGGCTTCCGCCCAGGCGTTCGACGGCCTCGCGCGTGTCCGGGCTGACGGCCTCGGCCGCCGCCGGCGGCCGCAGCTCCACCGCCACAGTCTCTCTTCCGTCCTTTCGCTTCAGGGTCAGGCGCACGACGCCGCCGGGACGGCTGTGCTGAACGGCATCCCGCAGGAGACCGCCGAGGACCGATTCCAGGTCCGCCGGGTCGGCGCGCACCGGCCCCGGCTCGGCGGCCAGACGCTGAAGGACGATCTCCACCTGACGCTCGGCGCGGCTGCGGGAGGCCTCGCGGGCCACCAGGCGGCGCAGGAGGGCGGCGAGGTCGGCGCCCGCCGCCGGGCCTTCGCCCGAAGACGCAGATCCTCCCCTTCCCGGGTCGGAGTCTCCGGCCCCCGCAGGCCGCAGGCGCTCGGGAGCCCGCCGCTCCTCCTCCAGGTAGCGGCGGATGGGCTCCAGACTGGAGCGGAGCTCCTGGAGGACGAAACCGAGGACCGCGTCGCGCTCGCCGGCAAGATCCGCCGGGGCCGCGGCTTCCTCCTGGGGGGGCGTCTCCGCCGAGCGGCCGGCGACCTCCTTTCCCGGGCGCTTCTCCGCCGGAACCTGCGGTTCCGGCGCGGCAGCCAGGCCCGCGCGGGCCAGCCGGCGGCCGAGCTGACGGGCCAGGGGCGAGAGCAGGGCGGCGAAGGCGAGCCCGCCGAGGCCGGCGAGAAGCGCGGCCGGAAGGGCCACGGCCAGCAGCCACGGCAGGAGATCCGGCGGGTCCTGCCAGGCTGCTCCGCGCAGGGCCGGCGCAAGCCTCGGCACGGCCAGGAAGCCGGCGAGGCAGGCGCCTGCCGCGAGGGCCGTTCCCAGGAAGGCCGCCTCCCAGGCGGTCTCCAGGGCTCCCGTGAAACCGGAGCGGTAGCGGATGCACCGGCGGCGCAGGCCGCGGACGGCCGGGCGCAGGAGGAGGAAGGCGAGGGCCGGAACGGCGGCAGCGGCGAGGATCCAGCCGGCGCCGGCCAGGAGCCCGTCGAGGCGCGCCCGGAAGAGCCAGGAAGGGTCCAGGACCACGACCGCAACCGCGGCCACGCCCAGGACGACGCGCCCGGCCAGGCGGACCTCCAGGCCCAGGCGGCGGGCGGGGTCCGGATCCAGTTCCGGATAGAGGACCGCGGGAGCGGCGCCGGCCAGGAAGGCGAAGGCGAGGCCGGCCAGACCAAAGGCGTCAGGGGCCAGATCCGCTCCTGCCCAGCCCAGGGGGGCCAGGAGCAGGGCGGTGGCGGCGAGGCTGGTCCAGAAGGGGCGTTCGCCCATGGCGGGTCGCCGAGTCCCGGTGCCGGGCCCGGCTTCCGCAGTGTAGGGGCGGCGCCTCAGGCGGCGGAGGGGGTGGTTCCGCCGGCGGCCCAGCGCAGGAGGACCGCGGCCAGGGCCTCGCGCGAGACCGGCTTCGTCAGGTAGTCGTCCATCCCCGCCGCCAGGCACTTCTCGCGGTCGCCCTGCATGGCGTGGGCGGTCATGGCGATGACCGGCAGCCGGCGCCGCCCGCTGGCGGCCTCGGCCTCGCGGAGGCGGCGGGTCGCCTCGTAGCCGTCGAGCTCGGGCATCTGGCAGTCCATGAGGACGAGATCGAAGGGTGCCTCCGGCCCGAGAAGCTCGAGGGCCTCGGCGCCGTTCTCCGCCTG